>NZ_JAPDDS010000009.1 GCF_025950085.1 Luteolibacter flavescens | reverse complement strand
ATCGGAGGATTCTCCAATGGTCGTGCGGCTCTGTACAGCCCAATTGCTCAACTTCAGTTAATTTTCAGACGGCTTCTTAGATTATCACGCATATCTTTATCTTTTGGTTTAATTGCGAGCCCAGAAAGATTCACAAGCTTTTAACATCACCGATATCGGGACATTCAAAATTAGAGCTTGAGAACGGATACCTCACTGATAGAACTAGTGGCGTTGTTCGCCCCCACTCCCGGACAACAATCCCCCCCACTTGAACTCCCGCTGGATACGCCCCCTCCCTCGCGTCCTTCATCAAGGGTATGACTGTCGAGAAGTCCGTCGCAGGCACTCGGTGAAAGAAAGTCAACTCCTGACATCCCCTTCACCTGTCCCGGCCAGCGACGGGACCACGCGATATCGGGCGGCCGCATGATAAAGGCCGCCTCTTCACACATCAGATCAGGAAACCCAAATGACCATGATTCCGAAAAACAACCTCTCCTGAAGTAGACAAGTCATTTCCTCTCCCCCCCTCCTCCCGGAATGATCCCCCCCCCGATTGATCGGCCCCGCCGGTCGGCAGATCCATGCCGTACAGGCAGTCTGGGCTCCAACTCCCTGCATGACTCGCGGACAAGAGTCCTCCGCATGCCCAAGCGGAAAGCCGCCAGCCGCGGCTTCGTCCGGCGTCGGCATGCGAGGCGGCGCACCGAGGCCACCATCCCGACCTGGAAGCGTGCGATGGATGTGTCGCTCGTGGTGATGTCGCTGCCGGTCTCGATCCCGTTGATCCTGGCCGTGATGCTATGGATCCGAATCGTATCGCGCGGTCCCGCCTTGTTCCGCCAGGAGCGCGTCGGCCATGAGGAGAAGGCCTTCACGATCTATAAATTCCGCACCATGCACGAGGGTGCGCAGACCCGGGACCACGAGCTGCACGTGGCGCGACTAATCGAGTCCGACCAACCGATGGTGAAGCTGGATGAGCTTGGCGACTCCCGCATGATCGCCGGTGCCTGCTTCCTCCGGAGCACGGGCCTAGACGAACTGCCGCAGCTCTTCAATGTGCTGCGCGGGGACATGAGCCTCGTGGGTCCGCGGCCATGCATTCCCGACGAGCACGCGTTCTTCACCACGGCACAGCGCGAGCGCTTCCAGGTGCTGCCGGGCATCACCGGTATCTGGCAGATCAGCGGGAAGAATCGCACCACCTTCCGCGAGATGGCCACGCTCGACGTGGCATATGCTCGCCTTTCCTCACCGGGACTGGATCTAACGGTGCTCGCATGCACGCCGATGGCGGTGCTGCGTGAGCTGAAGCATTACCTTCGCCGCCGTATCTTCTCACCCGCCCCCGCGCACGCTGACAGCGCCGTGCTGGAATACGGAAGTCCCCAGCTTCGCGGAGACCGGTCATGAAGCAGCAACTCGCAGTCGGCATCGTGGGATGCGGGTATTGGGGGCCAAATCTGGCCCGCAATATCAGCCTGCATCCTGATGCCGGGATCGCGGCCCTGTGCGACCTGAATCCCGACCGGCTGGAGCATGTCCGCCGGATGCATCCCGGCGTGCGGTTCTTCACGGATTTCCAGCGCTTCCTGGCCATGCCGGGACTGGACGTGGTGGTGGTGGCCACACCTGTTAGAACCCACCACGCGCTTGCAAAGGCCGCTCTACTGGCAGGAAAGCACGTGCTGATCGAGAAGCCGATGGCAGCCTCCGTCGCGGAGTGCGAGGACCTCATCGCGATCGCCCGGAGCGAGGGACTGACCCTGATGGTCGGCCACACCTACCTCTTCTCCGAGCCTGTCCGAAAGATCGCCGACATCATCCGCTCCGGCGGCATCGGCGAGCTGAAATACATCAATTGCCAGCGGCTGAATCTCGGCCTCTTCCAGCAGGACATCAATGTCGCCTGGGACCTGGCCCCGCATGATCTCTCGATCATCCTGCACGTGATGGGCGAGGCCCCCGAGCGCGTGAACTGCCAGGGGAATGCCCACATCAACCCGGGCATCGAGGACGTGACGAATCTCTCGCTCGGCTTCAAGCGCCATCGCTTTGCCACCATCCAGAGCAGTTGGCTGGAGCCGCGGAAGGTCCGCCAGATGACCTTCGTCGGCACGCACAAGATGATCGTCTATGACGACCTCCAGCCACTGGAGAAGATCCGCATCTATGACGTGCGGGTCGAGTGCCCGCCGCACTACGACAGCTTCGCGGAGTTCCACTACTCCTACCACTACGGCGACTGCTACCTGCCGAGGATCGAGCAGAGCGAGCCGCTGAAAACGATGTGCTCGCACTTCATCGAGTGCATCCGCGAGCAACGCCGCCCGCTGACCTGCGGCCAGCGCGGCCTCGACGTGGTGAGGATTCTTGAAGCAAGCTCTTCTTCCCTGCGCGACGGTGGCGGGCCCATCTCGCTCTCGGGTCTCTCATCCCCGCGCCGCAACGAACGGGAGCCATCCCTGAACCCGGAGGCCATCGCGTCATGAAGGCCCACGTCGGGGAAAACCTGCGGATCGCCGCCGATGTCGTGCTCGGGAACCGGGTCGCGCTCGTGGATTTCGTGAATCTCTACGGCTGCGAGGTCGGCGACGATACGAAGCTCGGCACCTTCGTGGAGATCCAGCGCGGTGCCAAGGTCGGTGCCCGCTGCAAGATCTCCAGCCATACTTTCATCTGCGAGGGAGTCCTCATCGAAGACGAGGTCTTCATCGGACATGGCGTGATGTTCGTGAACGACCGCTACCCACGGGCGACGAATGCCGATGGCTCGCCGAAGTCATCCGCCGACTGGCACTGCGAAAGCACACGCGTGGAATGCGGTGCTTCGATCGGCTCCGGCAGCACGATCCTCGCAGGCATCACCATCGGCAGCGGTGCCATGGTCGGCGCTGGCAGCGTGGTCACCCGCGACGTGCCACCGCACGCTGTGGTCGCAGGCAATCCCGCCCGCATCATGCGCGTGATGTCTGGTGTCCCCATTGAACTCCTTCACCACCCCTCCGTGCATGCGTGACAGACATGCACTGGCTGAAGAACTGCTTCACGATCTCCGGTCTGTGATTCCCACCCCTCCCAACCTCTAACGTCAGTCCCCCCCCCGGAATGCAAAAGACTGCCCCCACCCCCAGCAAAGGAGGCATCGGCCTTCAGGATATCCTCTTCGTTCTATTCAAGCACAAGTGGAAGATCATCCTCCTCGGCATCCTCGGCCTCGCAGCCGCTGCCGGTGTATTCTTCACGCAGAAGCCGCTCTTCGAGTCCCATGCGAAGATCCTGGTCCGGCACGTGGTCCAGCGTGGCGGCATCGACGGCACCGACAGCCAGGTCGACGCCAGCGGCCGCTCCGGCGAGCAGGTCGTCAACACAGAGATCGTGATCATCCGCAGCGGCGACCTCGCGAACAAGGTGGCGAAGAGCGTGGGCGTCGAGCGACTGGCCCCGGGATCGAGCGACAAGATGGCATTGATCGACGCCGCTCAAGCGGTCCAGGCAGGCCTTGAAGTCGCACCAGAAAATCGCGGCAGCAATGTCCTCGTCGTGACCTATCGCCACACCGATCCCGAGCTCGCACGCGAGGTATTGGCCGAGGTCGTGAGGCTCTACCCCGAGGAGCACCTTGAGGTGCATCGCTCGGTCGGGGCCTTCGATTCCGTGGCGAAGCAGACCAACATCGTCCGGGAGAAGCTCCAGCAGACCGAAAGGGAACTGGAAGAACTGAAGTCCAAACACAAGATTACCACGGTCGAAGCGAAACTGCTCTCGCTCACCCTGCTGAAAGACAAGACCGAAGGCGAGATCGTGACCGCCGAAGCGGAACTCGCCGCACAATTAGCAAAGGTCAAAGACCTGGAGAAGAACCTCGGGGTGCCTCCACCGAACGCGAAGAACGGGGCGAACAAGCCCGTCCCTGCAGCGCCAACACCGGAGCAGTTGGTGGAGTATCGAGATATCACCACCCGGCTGGACCGGCTCCAGGAGCAGGATGTCGAACTGAGCAAAACGCTTCGTGAAAATGACCCGCAGCGTCGGCGGATCAAGAGCGAGTCCGATCTCCTCAAGGCGTCACGTGGGGACCTGCTGAAGATTGCCCCCGGGCTCGCGATCCAAGCGGCGCCAGCCAACGGCGAAATCCCGGTGAACCCCAATCTCCAGCTTCAGAATGAGAAAGCCCTGCTAGGATCGATCGAGGCACGTATCGCCCGCTACAGGCTTCACCTCGAGGAACTCGATGTGGAATTCAAGAAGCTCGCCGAGATAAGCCCACGATTCAAAGAACTCCAACTCGAGCGCGAGACACAGGAAGGCGAGTATCGCCTGCTGGAGTCCAATCTGAAGAAAGCCACGCTGGACCAAGCACTCGACCGCACCCAGATCCCCGGTCTGAAGGTGATGGAGCAGCCGACGCCGGCAGCGAAAGGCTTCAACGAGAAGACGAAGAAGCTGATGTTCGGCCTCGCGGCTTGCGGCTTCGCGCTGGGTATCGCTCTCGCCTTTCTCCTGGAACTGGTGGTGGATCGCCGGATCACGCGGCCCGCGGAGATCGAGACGCGCCTCCAGGTTCCACTCATGCTTTCCATCCCATACGTTCGCCCGAAAAACCGCGGTGCCCATCTCATCGCCAACGACGGATCGGAAGCGAATGGCGGCGAGGGTCAGAAGATGCTGCCGGCCGTCCGCACGCCGAACGGCATCCCGGGTTTCCCGGGACGCACGGATCACTTCATCCATCCTTACTCGGAAGCCATCCGCGATCGCATCGTCTTCAATTTCCAAATCAACAACATGACCCACAAGCCTAAGCTGATGGCCGTGACCGGCCTCTCGGCAGGCGCGGGCACTTCCACCATCGCGGCGGGTCTGGCGAAGGCCTTCTCCGAGGTGAATGGCGCTAAGGTGTTGCTGGTCGATCTGAACTCCGACTATCCGGACGACAACCCGATGTTTGGCAATAGGCCTCTCCACTCGGTGGTGGGTGCCCTGCAGGCCGCACGCAACACACGCTTCAAGGAGGGCGGGCAGAACCTCTACCTCGCCAGCGCGGCCGCGACGAAGGCCGATGCGAATGCCACGCCTTTCGGCCCGATGCATCTCTACGAACTGCTCCCACATTTCCGCGCCAGCGAGTTCGACTACGTGATCTTCGACATGCCGCCGATGGCCCCCACCAGCCCGACGCTCGCCATGGCGGGTCTGCTGGACAAGGTGCTGCTGGTCGTGGACGGCGAGGATACCAGCCGCGATGCGCTGAAGTGGGGATACTCGGAGTTGGTCAAAGGCCGCGCCGATGTCTCCTGCGTCTTCAACAAGGCACGCACTCACGCACCGCGCTGGGTGGCAGGCGACATGTGATCCCCCCGCCGCCTGATAGCATCGTGAATCCTCCAGGTCACCGTTCCTCCACGCTTTCCCGGGATCAGGTGCATCCTTCACCGGATGATCCTGAGCCTGCCTGTTGACGTTCCTCTCCCCAGCCAGAACGCCTTCACCCCCCACCCCCCCGCCCCCCCAAAATGATTCGCCTTCGGCACAAGGTGCTGATCCATAGTTTCCGTTTGTTCGACCAGCTCATGCTGGTCGCAGCGGCTGCACTCATCATCTACTTCCGTCCGCAGCTCGCGCTGCTGGGCGGTCATGCGGCATCCCCCGCCAACTACCGCATCACGGACACCATCGGCGTCCTGATCCTGGCACTCGGCTGGGTCGGCATCTTCGCCTACACCATCCGCTACAAGGCCGACCGCTTCGTCGCGCTCACCACCCAGATCAAGGACCTGGTGAAGGCCACCACGCTTGCCGCGTTCTGGCTGATGCTCGTCAGCGGGATCTTCTCGGTCGGCAGTTTCAATACGCTCAATATCCTCGTCTTCTGGGGCGCGGTTACTGGCACGGGCGTGGTCAGCCGGCTCTTCATGCGCATCTTCCTGATGAGCGCGCGGCGGTCCGGCTACAACTACCGCTACCTCCTCATCATCGGCGCGAACTCCCGCGGCAACGATGTGGCCGCAAAGATCGATGCAAAGCCGGAGCTCGGCTACAAGATCGTCGGGTTCGTCGCGGAGAATGAAAGCGCCCGCCAGATCTGGGCAGAGCAGGGCGTGCACCACGGCGAGGTGCTCGGCATGCTGGAGGATCTCCAGTGCGTGCTGAAGCGCGAGCGCGTGGACGAGATGATGGTCTGCCTGCCGGTGGAGTCCCGCTTCAGCGACATCGTGAATGTCGTGCAGCACGCCCGAGAACTCGGCGTGGTCGTCCGCCTGATGCCGGATCTGCAGGACGGCTCGCTTTTCAAGAACGTCCACCTCGAGGAGTTCGATGGCGAGCACGTCATCACCATGTTCCGCGAGCAGATGCTGCTACAGCTCCTCGCGAAGCGCATGGTGGATGCCACGCTCTCCGCCACCGCGCTCGTCGTGCTCGCTCCGCTGATGATCATCGTCGCGATCCTCATCAAGGTGACGAGTCCGGGACCGGTCTTCTTCGCGCAGGACCGCGTAGGGATGAACCAGCGCCGCTTCCGCATCTACAAGTTCCGCTCCATGGTGGTGGACGCCGAGGCGAAGAAGAAGGAACTCGCGCACCTCAACGAGATCGCCGACGGCCCTGCCTTCAAGATGAAGAACGACCCGCGCATCACCGCGATCGGCCGCTTCATCCGTAAGACCAGCATCGACGAGTTGCCACAGCTTTTCAACGTGCTGCACGGCGAGATGAGCCTCGTGGGCCCGCGCCCGCCGCTGCCTGACGAGGTGAAGATGTACGAGTGGCTTTTCCGCAAGCGCCTGTCCGTGAAGCCCGGCATCACCTGCGTGTGGCAGATCAGCGGCCGCAGCAACACGACCTTCGAACGCTGGATGCAGATGGACAGCGAGTACATCGACAACTGGTCCATCTGGCTCGACCTGAAGATCCTGGTGAAGACCGTGCCCGCCGTGCTACTCGGCCGCGGGGCCTCCTGATTCATCACTGCCCTTGCCCATGCCCTCCCTCTCCAAAATGCTGAACTTCGCCGGATCCATCCTCGATCCGCGCTCCTACCTGCACGTCCTGCGGCTGATCCACTACTGCGGCTACAGCCATGTGCGCGAGCGGGGAAAGGTCACGAAGGGCCGCGGCACGGGCCTCGCGCCAAATGCCTCGCTGCGCAATGGAGAGCGCATCGTGATGGGCCACGACTGCCACATCGGCGAGCGCTGCTACCTCTGGGCCGGGGACTCCACCGGCCGCATCATCCTCGGGAACTACGTGTCGCTGGCACCCGAGGTCTTCATCACTGCCTCCGACTATCGCTTCGAAGCCGGGAAGCCTTTCCGGCAACAAGCGAAGAACGAGCGCGACATCCACATCGGCAACGACGTGTGGCTCGGAGCCCGCGTCGTGGTCACGGCCGGCGTCACCATCGGCGATGGCTGCATCGTCGGTGCCGGAGCCGTCGTCACGAAAGATCTGCCCGCCGGCTCGATCGCCGCGGGTGTCCCCGCCCGGGTCATCGGAAAGCGAGAGCCCGTCACTGCTGTAGAAACATCCCCCCCATGAAAGCCGACGTAGCCATCGTCATCGTGTCCTACAATTCGCGGGACCACATCGGAGCCTGCCTCGAGAGCGTTTTCGCGCAGAGGAAGTCCGTCACCCAACAGGTCATCGTGGTCGACAACGACTCCCGCGATGACACCGTCAATTTCATCCGCGAGAATTTCCCGCAGGTGGAGCTGGTGCTGCCCGGTGCCAATCTCGGCTTCGCCAAGGGCGTGAATCTCGGCGTGAAGCACTCCGATGCGGAATACGTGCTGCTGCTGAATCCGGACACCGAGATCCTCGACCACGCGGTGGACGTCATCGTGGACTTCGCGCGGAAGAATCCGGGCCACGGTCTCTACGGCGGCCGCACCCTTCGTCCGGACGGCAGCCTGGAGCCGTCATCGTGCTGGGGCCGTCCCACCTTGTGGAGCATGACGTTGTTCGCCTTCGGCCTCACGACCATCGCGCCGAAGAACCGCTTCCTCGATCCCGAATCACTCGGCTCCTGGCAGCGCGACACGGTGCGCGAGGTCGGCGTCATCACCGGGTGCTTCCTGCTTTCCCCCACGAAGGTGTGGAACGAGCTCGGCGGACTCGACGAGCGCTACTTCATGTATGGCGAGGATGCCGACCTCGCGATGCGCGCGCACAGCGCCGGCTATCGCCCGGTGATCTGCCCGGATGCAAAGCTCATCCACGAGGTGGGCGGCTGCTCGGACACTCCGGTGCACAAGACGATGCTGCTCTACCGCGGCAAGGCGAGCCTGGTGCGCACGCACTGGACCGGCCTCGCGCAATGGCTCGGCCTCTTCTTCCTCGCCACCGGCACCGGCCTCCGCGCCGCGATCAGCAAGGTGAAAAAGCCGAACCCTGAGGCCACCAACAGCGCCGCCGCCCGCTGGCAGACATTGTGGGCCGAGCGGAACAAGTGGATCTGCGGCTACGGCAGCCCCACGGCTTGAGAAATCCAGCGCCTCTCACCCCCGTGATCAGCGTTGTCATTCCCAGCTACAATCGCCGCGACTGCGTTCTCGCGCTGCTGGCCGACGTCTATGCCCAGGAAGGTGCGGACTTCGAGGTCATCGTCGTGGACGACCGTTCGCCCGACGATAGCGTCGAGGCCATCCGCCGCGAATACCCACAGGTCACCCTGCTGGTGAACGAGAAGAACGGCGGCCCAGCCGTGACTCGCAACCGCGGCATCCGTGCTGCGAAAGGAGACATCATCGTCGGCCTCGACAGCGACGTGACCGTGCCCGACCGCCATGTGCTGGCGAATGTGGAAAAGCGCTTCCGTGCGCACCCCACCGTCACCGGCCTCGCCTTCCGCCTCTACAAGCCGGACGGCAAGTCCGAGGACACGCCGCGCTGGTGGCACCCGGTGCCGATCGGACAGTATGCGGACAAGAGCTTCCTCACCTCCTACTTCAGCGGCACCGCGTATGCCTTCCGCCGGGAGGAGTTGATCGAGGCGGGCATGTATCCGGAGATCCTCTACATGCACTACGAGGAGGTGGAGCTCGCATTCCGCATCCTGGACAAGGGAGGCTCGATCCTCCACTGCCCGGAGCTCTCCGTGCTGCACCACGCAAACGAGGTTTCCCGCCGGAGCGAAGTCAGTGTCTTCTACAAGCCGCGGAACCAGGTGCTAGTCGCCGTCGCGTGCCTGCCGGGCTTCAAGGCACTCCAGTATGCGATTCCGAGAATGGTGTTCCAATTTATCACCGCATGCCGCCGCGGTCATGTGAAGGACTTCATGCGTGCGATGAAATCGGCCTCCCAACTTATCCCCCGACGCTTGGAAAAGCGTGAACCCCTGAGGTCCGAGACGATGAAGCGAATCGGCGCATTGAAACATGGGCTCGCCCCGTGAACATGGCGTGTTTGCCGCTTTATATTCTCACCCCCGCCTTCACTCCGTAATATCCGCACCCACCTGACTATCAATCCACCCCGATAACAGTTAGGCTCCATTTCCGAGTTCCCGCTTGCTAACATCGCTTTTCCCCGGACTCTTGCCCCCTCAATCTGAAAATCTCAGGTAAATTCAGAAATCGTTAAGCTTCGGCTGCGATTGTGAATTGTACGGACTCATGATTACGCGGTGCCCCCAGCCCCATATCCCTGAAGTCCCCCACTCCGGCCTGATCTCCCTCAAAACCAGCATATCGGAGAAACCCCGAACCTGTACATGAGAATCAAAGCCTGTTTCCTTTTGATGGCCGCCCTGCTTGCGGCCCCGTTTTCCGCATCGGCCAAGCCGACGCGGGTCCCATCCTTCGGCCCGAATGGAACCCACTGGCCGGAGCTGATCCCGACGCCGTTCATGTATGACAACACGGTGTCGAACATCGTCCACGTGCCGTGCAACTGGACCGCGATCAAATCCGCGATTCAGGCCGTGACGAACGCCCAGGCCAACAGCGGCACGCTGATCCTGGTGGCACCCGGCACCCTGACCGGCAATGGCAGCGGCAGCGGCGCGAATCCGGTGATCGAGAACGTGGGCTCCACGAGTTGGGGCCAGCGCGTCACCGTCGCCCCGCGCGATGGCTACGGCAGCGTGAAGTGGGAAAAGGGCGTGCGCTTCGTGAAAGTTTACGGCGTGTGCTTCGCCGGCTTCGAGTCGATCGGCATCAGCGGCGTGAAGATGCATGGCTGCCGTCGGTCCGCCTTTGCCTGGATCAAGTGCACCGGCCACCTCGGCATCTACGGCACGGACGGCTTTGTCACGGAGGGCATTGAGGTCGCCGAGCTGGTCCAGCCGGACCACTACGTGGTGAGCGACGATTCCGCGGACCTCTACGCCGGCGGCGGCGGCTATGATGGCTGGCGCTTCGACGGCTGCTATCACGCACCGCGGTTCTTCGAGGTGCCCTATACCGGTGCGAAGCCGCACACGGATACCTTCCAGATGGCGGCAGCGGGCGGTGGCAGCTACAGCAACATCACGCTGCGGGACAGCGCCTACTTCTCCTCGAACAACTGCGCCATCCAGACCGGCAACGTGGACGGACTCTTCCTCGAGAGATCCTACGTCGTCTCCGGGGAGACCTCGCTCTCCCGCTATCCCCACCTGCCCGGCGGCGCAACCGAGGCGACCTCGAATGCCTTCAATGGATCCGGGAAAAACTTCACCGCCAAGGACTGCGTCTTCATCGGCGGCATGGGCCTGAATACAACCGACGCCGCCCGTCCGTGGGCCTTCGTCCAGAACACGAAAACGAACCGGACCTACGGCTCTTCCAATCAACCTCAGTCGGGCTCCTGGACCGTGGACACCACGCTGAACCAGAACAACTCGGGCATGCCGCCCTACCCGACCGACTCGTATCTTCGCACGATCTGGGCGAATCCGGGCGCGACGACCGACGTGCAGCGCCCCGTCTTCATCCCGGCGGGCGGGACATTCAACTCGCCGCAGCAAGTGACCATGACCTGCTCGACCGCGGGCTCCACCATCTACTACACGCTGGATGGCAGCACGCCGACCGCATCGTCCACGCGCTACACCGGGCCGATCACCGTTTCCGCGACGACCACCGTGCGCGCCTTTGCCACCGCACCGAGCCTCACCGCTTCCCCGGTGGAGGGCGCCGACTACGTCATCACGAACCAGGTGAACAAGCCGGTCTTCTCCCCGGATGGAGGCTTCTTCAGCTCGGCGCAGCTCGTCACCATCTCGACCAGCACCTCCGGTGCCTCGATCCGCTACACGCTGGACGGCAGCTCGCCGACGGCATCCTCCACGCTCTACTCCGGCCCGGTGCTGATTTCCACGAGCGCCACCCTGCGCGCGATCGGCGTGAAAGCGGGTGCCACGAACAGCGCCATCACCTCCGCGAACTTCGGCATCGGCGACTCCTACGTCTCCAGCGACGCGTGGACGAATATCACCATCCCGACGCAGACCACGCGCTTCACCGTGCGATGGAATGCCGTGCCGGACTCCATGGCCGTCGATGCGGTGACCGGCCTGTCCTTCGGCTCGGTGGATGGCTACAGCGACCTCGCCTGCATCGCCCGCTTCAATATCAATGGCACCATTGATGCCAGAAATGGTAGCTCCTACCAGGCGCTCGCCACGCTGAACTACACCGCCGGGACGATCTACCGCTTCCAGATGGACGTTGATCCCGCGACCAAGAAATACTCCGTGACCGTCACTCCGAATGGCGGGACACCGGTGCTCATCGCGCAGAATTTCAGCTTCCGCACCGAGCAAGCCGCGGTCGGCAGCCTCGACCATTTTTCGCTCGTGGCTCTGGAAGGCGGCTCGCACATGGTGTCGGACATCGTCTTTGGCACCTCGACGCCGCCCTCCGCACCCCAAGGCCTGCGCGTGACGTCAAATCCCTGAGTCCCCCGCTTCCATTCATGGACGGCATCGCGACGGGTCGCGGTGCCGTCATTTCATCGCCCCCTCCCCCTACCCGTGAATCCCCCCCCAGTCCGAGTTCTCTACAGCTTCCCGCACAAGCTTGGCGCAGGTCGCATCTGCACCACCGCGTGGCACCAGATCGAAGGCGCATCGCGCTCCGGTGCCCGGGTGACCGTGCTGGCGGGCTCGCAGGTCCGCCCTCTGAACGACGCCGTAACCGTCCGGACGACACTCGCGCTCGGCAAGCTGCGCGTGCCCTACAAGCTCGTCGGCCGCGACCTCGCCTGCCACTGGCACGACATGACCACCGCGCGGTGGCTGAATGCGAACCACCGCGAGGTGGACGTGGTCCACGGCTGGCCGCTTGGCTCGCTGCGCACGATCCGCACCGCGAAGCGCCACGGCATCCCCGTGGTGCTGGAGCGGCCGAATGCCCACACCGCCTACGCCTACGAAGAGGTGGAGCGGGAGAACCGCGACGTGGGCATCGTGCTGCCGGACAATCACGACCACGAGGTGGACCCGAAGCGTCTCGCGCTGGAAGAGACCGAGTACGCCGAGGCGGACTACCTGCTCTGCCCGTCCGACTTCGTGGCGAAGACCTTCCTCGATCGCGGCTTCGCGGAGTCGAAGCTGGTACGCCACCAGTATGGCTACGATCTCTCGCGCTTCAGCCCGCAGCAGCTTTCGGCAACCCGCGACGGGCTGGTGATGATCTACGCGGGCGTGGTGGAACCGCGGAAAGGACTGCATCACGCGCTGAAGGCATGGCTTGCATCGGGCGCGCATGAGAAGGGCACCTTCATGGTCTGCGGCGAATTCGTCCCCGGCTATCGCGAGCGGCTGGAGCCGATGCTCTCGCACCCGAGCGTGAAGATCATGGGGCATCGCAAGGACCTACCGGAGCTGATGCGGCAGGCCGATCTCTTCGTGCTCTCCTCCGTGGAGGAAGGCAGCGCGCTCGTCACCTACGAGGCTCGGGGCTCCGGCTGTGTGCTGCTCGTCTCGGATGCCTCCGGCGCGGTGTGCGAGCACGGCCACGACGGCCTGATCCATCCCATGCGCGATGTCGAAGCCCTGACCTCCCACATCCGCCTGCTCGACCAGGAACGTCCGCTGCTGGAGGTGCTCCGTGCCGCCTCCATCTCCGGGCTCGGCCAGCTCACCTGGGACGAGGCGGGCCGGAGACTGGCGGACGTCTATCGCAGCGTGCAGCGGCGCCTGGCCGCGGCTGCCGCCTGATCGATGCAGCAATCCCCCCCTCCCGTGAGCGCACTCGGATTCCTATTCTTCGTGGTCACCGCAATCGCGCTGCTCAGCGTGCCGCGAAAGTGGGCGCTGATCCCCTTTCTCGTCGGCATCATCTTCATGACCCACGGCCAGCGCTTCGAGCTGGGCGGAGTCGGGCTGCCGATCTTCCGCCTGCTGCTGATGGTAGGCCTCGGCCGTATCATCATGAAGGGCGAGGGCATCGAGGGAGGTGCCAATGCCATCGACAAGCTGCTGATCGCATTCTTCGGGTGGATGTTCTTCGCGAATTTCTTCCACGAGTCCGGCGCGGAGGATGCTGGGCCGATGTTCATCATCGGCGTCTCCGCGGAGATCGGCATCTGCTACCTGCTCGTCCGCTGCTATTGCCGGACCCTTGAGGAATTCTACGCCATCCTCGCGGTGCTGGCCTACCTGCTCGTGCCGGTCGCGCTGGAGATGGTGCAGGAAGAATTCACCGGCAAGAACCTCTTCTCGTCGGTCTTCGGCGGCGTGAATGAAATGGTGGTGATGCGTGAAGGCGAGCTCCGCGCCCGCGGCCCCTTCCGCCACGCCATCCTCGCGGGCACGGTGGGAGCCGGTCTCATCCCGCTGATGTTCGCAATGTGGCGGCGAAATCCCCGCGCTTCCCTGACCGGCATGGCGGCGTGCCTGACGATGGTCATCGCCTGCTCATCCAGCGGGCCCATCCTCAGCCTCATCTTTGGCATCCTCGGCATGTGCCTGTGGTGGTTCCGCCCGTGGATGGGCCTCATCCGCTGGTGCATCCCGCTCGGCTACATCTTCCTAGAGATCATGATGAAGCAGCCCGCCTACTACATCATCGCGAAGCTCAGCCGGGGTGGCAGCACCGGGTGGCATCGGTCGCGGCTGATCGAGGCGTTCATGAAGCACTTCGGCGAATGGTGGCTCGTTGGCACCGACTACACGCGCGGATGGATGCCGACCGGACTTCCGGGTAAGCATCAACACACGGACATCACGAACTACTTCCTCGCGTTCGGGGTGAAAGGCGGATTGCTCGCCGTGTTGCTCTTCGTGGCCATCATCTGGATCGCCTTCAAGTGGGTGGGCGACATTCTGAATGCGCGACCTGACCTTGATCCGCGCGACCGCTTCATGATCTGGTGCATGGGTACCAGCCTTTTCACGCACGTCGCCAGCAGCGTCTCGGTGGCCTACTATGACCAGTCGTATGTCTTCTTCTGGTTCAGCATCGCCTCTATCTCCGCCCTCGCGGCGATGATCCACGAACCGGTGGAGGAAGCCGCAGAAGAAGAAGCGGAAGCGCCCGCCGAGGAAAGCAGCACCGGCAACACCGGCGGCGGCTACACCTACGACATGCCGCGCTTCTGACATCGTGCCCCGCGAATGCACTCTCCCGAAACGGAACAAGACGCCATGCCCCCCCTCGCTTGTCCCCCAGATCCGGCCCTCGACAATAGCTCTCCCCTGGCTTCCCCCGCGGTCGCCATGAGGAAGGTGCTCTTCATCGCCTATCACTTCCCGCCTTCCGGTGGCGGGGGCGTGCAGCGCTCGCTGAAATTCGTCAAGTATCTGCCGGAAGCCGGCTACCTGCCCATCGTGCTGACCACCGAGGCCCCGGACGGTCGCCGCTGGACGCCGAAGGACCAGGCGCTGATGGACGAGGTCCCGCCCGAGGTGCAGATCCACCGCGTGGCCATCCCCGACGAGGTCCACGTGCCGGGCAAGCTGGAGCGGGCGGCGCGGGAGCTGCTGGGCCTGCGCAGCCGCTTTGGCCGGACATGGATGGAGCAGGTGATCGAGGCCGGGACGAGGATCGCGGCACAACAGAAGCCTGACCTGATTTTCGTGACCATGTCGCCCTTCGACGGCGCGGACGCGGCGGCAGAGATCTCCCGGCGCACCGGCATCCCGTGGGTCGCGGACCTGCGGGATCCGTGGGCGCTGGATGAATTCCAGCTCCACCGCACCGGCCTGCACCGCGAAATGGAAAAGGCACAGATGCAGCGCTCGCTGGAGAGCGCCGCGCTGGTCATCATGAATACTCCCGAGTCCGCGCGACGGGTGAAGGAAACCATGCCCCGCATCGCGCCGGAAAGGGTGGTCAGCCTGACGAATGGCTACGACGCGGAGGACTTCTCCGGCGATGCCCCGCCCATCGGCGGCGGGAGATTCAATATCGTCCACTCCGGCTATTTCCACGCCGAGCAGGGACTGACGGAGCGCTCGCGCCAGCGCCAGTATCGCCTGCTGGGCCGCACCATCCCGGGCGTCGAGCGTCTGTCGCGCTCCCACTACTACCTGCTGCAGGCCATGGAGAAGTGGCTGGCGGAAGCGCCGGACATCGCCAGCGAGGTCCGCATGCACTGCGTGGGTGTGCTTTCGAGGTCCGACCAAGCCCTGATCGACGCCTCCCCGGCGAAGGAGCTTTTCGCATGCTCCGGCTACCTCAGCCACGCCGAGTGCCTGCACTACGTCCGCGGGGCCGACCTGCTTTTCCTCCCGATGCACAAGATGCCCGAGGGCATGAAGGCGGGTCTGGTCCCCGGAAAAACCTACGAATACATGGCCGCCGGCCGCCCGGTGCTGGCCACCCTGCCGGCGAGCGACGCCCGGGACTTCCTTGAATATGCGGGCACCGGGGTCTTCTGCGACCCGGGCGACGTGAACGGACTGCTGGCCGAGCTGAAAGACCAGCACGCCAAATGGAAATCCGGCCAACAGTCCTGCGATTGGAATGCCGAATTCGTCCGCCAGTTCGAGCGAAAAAACCTCACGGCCGACCTTGCGGAGTTTTTCGATCAAGTCCGCTGACATTTCCCTCCCCTCCGACTTAGATGCAGGCCGAAAGCGTGATCGACCAACCAACGGACCAACCTTCGCCCTCACCCCGTGACGCAGGCGCGTCACAGCCTGCACCCGGACGTCGCGACCCATTCGCCTCCATCGACGTCTCAAAGGACCTCCGGAAGAACTCCGTCCGCGGGGCTTCCTACATGTCCATGGCCCGCATCGCCGGGCTCGTCCTGCGCATCGGCTCGACCGGTGTCCTGGCCCGCATGGTCTCGCAGAGCGACTTCGGCCTCATCGGGATGACGGCTGTCTTCACGAATTTCCTCGCGATCTTCATGGATGTGGGGCTTTCGCAGGCCACCATCCAGCGCCCGGAGATCAATCACCGGCAGATCTCGACGCTCTTCTGGATCAATGTCGCGCTCTCCGTGCTGATCGCCGTGGTCTTCGCGGCGTCAGCACCGCTCATCGCGATGTTTTACAACAATGCCATGGAGCTCGTGACCATCATCCCGGTGCTGGCACTGAGCTTCATCTTCGGCGGACTCGGCCTGCAGCACTCGGCGCTGCTCACGCGGAACATGCGCTACTCGGTGCTGGCCGCATCCGAGGTGGGGTCGAGCGTGGCGGGTGTCATCGCGGCCATCGTGATGGCGAAGGCGGGGATGGGCTACTGGTCGTTGGTGGGCCTCGCGCTCGCACCGCCGATCGTGAAGACCCTCATGCTGTGGGCCGCGCTGCGCTGGATGCCCAGCCTTCCCTCGCGCGGAAACGGCGTGAAGAGCATG
Source organism: Luteolibacter flavescens (assembly GCF_025950085.1). Taxonomy (NCBI): domain Bacteria; kingdom Pseudomonadati; phylum Verrucomicrobiota; class Verrucomicrobiia; order Verrucomicrobiales; family Verrucomicrobiaceae; genus Neoluteolibacter; species Neoluteolibacter flavescens. The sequence continues at coordinate 209,677 of NZ_JAPDDS010000009.1, read as the reverse complement.
CTGAAATTCGGCGGCGACGTGCTCGGCTTCAATGTCGTGAACTACTTCTCGCGCCAAGCCGGCAGCCTGCTCATCGGCCGCTACTGCGGGGCGAATCCCCTGGCGCTCTACGACCGCGCCTACAGCCTGCTGCTGATGCCGCTCGGCCAGATCAACGGACCGCTCGGCGCAGTCTCGATCCCCGCCCTCTCCCGCCTTCAAAAGGAGCCGGACCGCTTTGCCCGCTATTATCTGAATGCGATCCTGCTCATCTGCTCGCTGAGCATTCCGGTCATCGCCGGGCTCACGATCTTCTCCGATCAGGTGGTTCTGCTGTGGCTTGGCGAAAGCTGGATGGCCACCTCGGAGATCTTCCGCCTGCTGGCCGTGGCCGCGCTCATCGGCGGCATCTCGAATCCCGCGGGGTGGCTGCTCATCGCCCTCGGGGAGACGAAGCGCTACCGGACGATGGGCGTGGTGAACTCGCTCGTCATCGTGGCCGGCTTCACCGCCGGGGTTTTCCTTGGACCGAAGGTCCCGGGCCAGCAAGGCTCGCTGCAAGGCGTGGCCATCGGCTACTCGCTGGCGATGATCCTCACGTTCATCCCCTACTGGGCATGGTCGCTGAAAGGCACGCCGGTGAAGCTGCGGCAGGTGATGGGCACCATGATGGTTCCCACGGTCTCGTGCCTCCCCGCGGGTCTCGCCGCATGGTGGATACTCCAGCAGGCGGGCCGCATCGATGCCTGGGGCATGGTGCTCGCCGCCATCGCCGCATTTGGCATCATCTATGCAGGCGTCCTTCTCTTCGGATTTCGGAAGCTCAGTTTCTTCCGCAACATCGCCGGAGAGTTCAGGAAATAGCAGGCTCCCATATCGCACGATCATTCCCCCCCATGGTCATCATCATCCCCACCTGCCAGCGCGGCGAGCTCCTCGTGAGGACGCTGCAGTGTCTGGTCGATGCCGATCTTCCCGACTCCGTCACGCGCGTCATCGTCGTGGAGAACGGCAAGAAGGACGAAGCGGAAGCCAAGGCCGCGAGCTTCGCGGACAGGCTGCCGGTGGAGTATCTCTACACGCCTGTCGGCAGCAAATGCGCCGCGCTGAATCTGGCGTTGGAATCCTGCGACGGGGAATTCGTGGTCTTCTTCGACGATGATGTGCGGATCGATCCCGGTTGCGTGCGCGCTTATGCCGAGGCAGCGAAGGGCAAGACGGGCGGCGAGTTTTACGCGGGCAAGTGCAATGTGGACTACGACGTCGCACCGCCGGAATGGTTGAAACACTATCTCCCTTTCTCCGCGAAAGGATGGAGCTATGGCGATGCGATCCGCGCTCTCAATGAACCGCTCGCGCTCGGCTTCAACTGGGCGGCCTTCGCCGATGACATCAAGAAGGCAGGCTCCTTCAATCCGGACATTGGTCCCGGACGGCTCATCTCAATCGGCGATGAAACCGACCTCCAGCGCGTGATGCTCGATCAGGGAGTGAAGGGCATCTATCTCCCCGCCGGGCTGGTGTGGCATCACGTGCCAGAGGACCGCTGCTCGACGGCGTGGACACTGGAGCGGAATCGCCGCATGGGCCTGCTAGTCGGCCGGAAGCTAGCCAATGCTCCGGCGGCAAAGCGCTTCGGAAAAGCCGCCGTCGCCCGCGCCAAGATCATCGCACTCGGCCTGCTGACAAAGGCAGGCAAGGCAATGCTGAGCGACGCCAGGCACTTCCACTACCAGCAGCGGAAGTCATGGAATCTGGGCGTGTGGCAGGGACATCAGGGCTTTGGCTCCTGATATCGTTCGGCATGCTTTTTCATTCGCACTCGTCATCCTGACAAAAATGACGACACCAGCCTTAGTTAAGCACATTCAATCATAAGGCGATCATAGATAAGTAAAAATATCTCGCATGAAATTCGCCTGATTGATAGTTTGATTTGCTTTCGCGCTACTCCCCCTATCCCTCGATACTTTCCAGCCCCCCCGGCTGAACTTATCCGGCCCCTCCCCCCCACCCCATGCCAAGTCTCCCCCGACACGCTGGCTCCGGACTTCCTTATTCAAGGCAAGGTCCCGCTCATGCGCCACCGAAGCCGCCATTTTGAGGCGAGCCCGGGCCGATTGAACATGGCCCACGCAGATCCCCCCTGTTCCCCCTCCCCCCCCTCCTACCCCCCAGATGAAATTGAAGTTCCTTTCCCGAGGTTCGGACCGTCGTGTCGATGCCTTGTCGCCCGGATGGCGAACCGCATGGACAGTGTCGATGATATTGGCGACGGCCACGGTGCTTCCCGCCGCCGAGCCGCAACAAGTCGGCTTCTCGCCGAGCGTGCTGAACGGCCTCGGAACCGGGACCAGCCAGAACAAGGCAGCAAAGGTGACCTCGCTGCAGTTCGGCCCGGACAACCGGCTCTACTTCACCCAGGTGAATGGCACGGTGATCGCCTGCGACGTCACCCGCATGGGACCTAACAACTATGTGGCCTCCAACGTGGAAACGATCCCGCTGGTCAAGAACATCCCGAACTACAACGACGACGGCGCACGCAACACCACCCTCACCGAGCGCCAGTGCACCGGCATCCTGGTCACCGGGACGGCAGCAAATCCGGTGGTCTATGTTTCCTCCTGCGACCCGCGCGAGGGTGCAGGCAGCGGCGGCACCGACCTGAACCTGGACACGAACTCCGGCATCATCTCCCGCCTCACGAAGAATGGCAGCGGCGTCTGGGAAAAGGTGGACATCGTCCGCGGACTCCCGCGTTCCGAGGAAAACCACGCGAACAACGGACTGACCATCAGCGCGGACGGCCACACCATCTATCTCGCGCAGGGCGGCAATACCAATGCCGGCAGCCCATCCGCGAACTTCGCCTACTCCTGTGAGTATGCACTTTCCGCCGCGGTGCTCTCCATCGATCTCGTCGCGATCAATGCGATGCCGGTGAAGACGGACGGCTACGGCCAGCACTATCTCTACAATCTGCCGACGCTGAACGATCCGAACCCGGCCCGCGGCGTGAATCCCGACGGATCGAACGTGAACGATCCCTTCGGCGGCAATGACGGCCTGAACCAAGCCAAGCTCGTCCCGGGCGGCCCGGTGCAGGTCTATGCCTCTGGTTTCCGGAATCCCTACGATGTCCTGATAGCGGCGACGCCGGGGCGCGCGGGGAAGATGTACACCTTCGACAACGCGGCCAACAGTGGCTGGGGCGGCTACCCGAAGAACGAGGCAACTCCCGCCGCGGTCACAAATGAATACGTGACCGGCGAGCCCGGCGCGGTGAACAATAAGGATGGCCTCTATCTCATCAGCGGCCCGGGCTACTATCGTGGCCACCCGAATCCGATCCGCGCGAATCCCGCCGGAGCCGGATGGTATCGCAATGACGAGGGCGGCGCAGGCTTCGTTTACTCCACTGCACCGACAAGCGACTGGCCACCGGTCCCGGTCTCGATGGCGGACCCGCAGCAGGGCGACTTCAAGATGCCGGGGCCTGCGGACGGCGCGCTGATCACCAACAGCGCCTCCACCACCGGCATGGCCGAATACACGGCCGCGAACTTCGGCGGCGCGATGACCGGCAACATCATCGCCACCCAATACAGCGCGAAGACCGTCCAACGCATCATGATGAATGCCGACGGCACCGCCGCCACCGGCAGCACCGTGCTGCTGAATGGCGACTCCTACGGCACACCGCTCGACGTGACCTGCCCGGGCCCGGGTGCGGCTCCCGCCTTGGCCGGCACCATCTTTGTCGGTCATCACTCCAGCAAGATCACGATCCTCGAGCCTACCGACTTCGACTCGTCGGGTGGCGGCGTTTGCTCCGGTGTCTTCAGCTTCGCGCTGGACGAGGACAATGACGGCTATAGCAACGCGGACGAGATCTCCAACAACTCCGACCCCTGCTCGCCCGCCGTCACGCCTCCGGACAATGACGGCGATTTCCTTTCCGATCTCCTCGACTCCGACGATGACAACGACGGCATCGCCGACACGCAGGATGTCTACCCCATCGACCAACTCAATGGCCGCGATGTCTCCCCGCCGGTGCGCCGCGAGCTCTTCAACGAGCTGGGCATCGGCTTCTTCAGCATCGGCTTCAAGGGCGTGATGCTGAATCCGGGAGAGAACTACTCCCAGAAGATGAACGTAGACGAACTCATCGCGGGCGGCACCGCAGGTCTCTTCACCGATCCGACGGTCGGCCCGGGCAATCCCCACGGCTCGTCCAACACGCAGATCAACGGCTTCCACTTCGGCGTGAATGTCGATGAGATCACCGGCCCGGTGCTCGCCACATCGCGGCTCGGCGGCCTGCTCTTCAATGGCACGCCGACCGCCGGCCAGTCGCAGGGCATCTTCATCGGCAACGGCGATCAGGACAACTACGTGAAGGTCGCAGTGAACGCCAACGGCGGTCCCGGAGCGATCGAGGTGGTGCACGAGGAAAACGGCATCATCCAGACGCAGGTGCTCCACCCGGCCACCGGGCTCTTCAGCTCGGATGTGATCCTCGCCTTCCTCATCGACCCCATCGCGGGCACGGTGCATCCCGGCTACTCGCTCGGTGGCGGCCCGGTTACCTACGTCGGTTCACCCCTCGCGGTGAGCGGCAAGGTGCTCGGCTCGATCCGCGGTACATCCGCGATGGCCTTCGGCCTGCTGGCCACCACGGGCACGGTCGGAACGCCGACCTTCAATGCGACCTGGGACTACTTCGATGTCTCCCCGGTGCCAAACACCGCCGCGGCAAAGCTGACGGTGAGCAGCGGTGCGGGCACCACGCTGAATTCCTCCACGAATACCTCCGGCTCCTTCAAGCTGGAGAACCTCTCCACCGGCGGGCAAAAGATCACCTCGCTGAAGATCGACCTCCGCACGGCCATCCTCCCGGACATCGTCTTCGACCCCGACCACACCGCGGGGGACAATGACGGCAAGTCCTTCCAGGTGGATGCGAATGGCTCGGGCGACCCATCGGCCCCCACCGGCACGGCGACGCACTCCTACGAGGCACCGCACAATGGCACCGACAGCGGCGACGGCTACAGCGTGATCGCCATCGACCTCGGCACCGCGATGAACTTCGGCCCCGGGCAGCTCCTGAAGTTCTCGTCGGACATCGATCCGCTGAGCATCAAGATGACCCCGACGCCGGTCGCCGGTCCCGGCCCGCTTCACTCCGGAAGCGTCTCCGGCATGGAGATCGTGGGAGCGACGGTGACGGTGACCTTCGACGACGGAACGATCCGCAAGTCCCGCCTCGGCGGCATGCCGGGAACACCGGACTCGAACAAAGGCTCGACCACCACGCTGGCCAATTCCCAGCTTCCCGCCCCGACCCTTACCGTGCCGGGCAAGGCCTCGCCCTTCACCACCATCACGCAGCCGACCGTCCGCATCATCGGCACGCCGGGAGCCACCGTGCAGCTCGGCGTCTATCGCTCGGCTCTCCGTCTGGTGGATGGCATCTACACAGTGCCCGGCTACCAGATCGATCCGTATGAGACGAACCGCGTAGAGAGCTTCGGCTACGCCGACGAGACCATCGGCGCGGGCGGCTACGTGGACGTCCCGCTTTCCCTCAGCCATGACGAGGAGATCGGCGGCATCCACCTGATCTCCGCCTTCACCTTCGACAGCACCGGCAAGCGCAGTGCCTCGTCGAATGTACTGACCATCGAGTATGACCCGACCGCCTCCCCGGCGACCGCACTCTACCGCATCAATACCGGATCGACCACCAGCTACACCGACTCGTCGGATCAGGTCTGGGCGGCCGACGTCAATACGAGCACCTACAACTCGACCTCCGGCGACAACAACACCTTCGCCAATGCGATCTCGGGCACGGAAGACGACGTGCTTTACCAGACCTTCCGCTTTGACGGCAGCGCGTCATCGCCGCTCGACTTCAACTTCACGGTGCCGAATGGCACCTACGAGGTCCGCCTGCATTTCGCCGAGACGTGGTCCGGCATCACCGCCGCCGGGCAGCGCGTGTTTGACGTGTTGCTGGAAGGTCAGACGGCGATCAACGACCTCGATGTTTTCTCAGAGGCCGGGCCGAATGCCGCGCTGGTGAAGACACTCCAGACACCGGTCACCGACGGGCTCCTGACGATCGGGCTCCGCCACGTGGTGCAGAATCCATTCATCAGCGGCATCGAGATCTATCAGCTCAGCACCACCGGCCCCGACCTCGAGGCCCCCGTGGCTCCTGCCCTGCTGACCTATTCGAGCCTGCAATCCGGCAGCATCCAGCTCGCCTGGTCCCAGGCGTCGGACAATTCCGGCAGCATCGCGGGCTACCGCATTTATCGCGATGGCGTGACCGATCCAATCGTCCAGACGACTTCACTGTCCTATCTGGCCGCGGGCCTGATGCCCTCGACCGGCTATACTTTCGGTGTGGAGGCATTCGACGCCGCGGGGAACGTTTCCACCCGCACGACGCTCACGGTGACCACCGCTGCGGACACACAGGACCCGACCTCGCCCGGTCAATTCAAAGGCGTCGCGGGCAACGAGCAGGCTATCCTTTCTTGGCAGGCCGCTACGGATGACACCCGCATCCAGCACTACCGCATCTCGCGCGATGGAAGCCAGATCACCACGGTCACCGGCCTGACCTTCACCGATACCGGGCTCACGAATGGCACCACCTATGCCTATTCCGTCGTGGCCGTGGACGTGATGGGCAAGGTCTCCCAGCCGGTGACGGCATCCGTCCGCCCGCGGGCACTGGGACCGGCTCTCTACCGCGTGGACTGCGGCCTCATGACCGGCAGCTACACGGACCAAGAGGGCCGCATCTGGTCCACCGATTCGGGCTTCAATGCGAGCAACGACACCACCGGCCCTTCCCCGGCCACGAGCGTCGCGATCTCCGGCACGACGGCACCGGACATGTATCGGAATTACCGCTACAAGAACCGTAACTCCGGCACGCCGCTGAAGTATGAATTCACCGTGCCAAACGGCGAATACGAGCTGCGCCTGCACTTCGCCGAGCTCTGGACAAATGCCGCGAACAATCCCGGTGCCCGCGTCTTCAATGTCGCCGTGGAAGGCCAGCCCGCATTGGCAAACCTCGACATCTTCGCGGAGGCCGGCCTGAACGCCGCCCTCGTGAAAGCGCTGCCGGTCTCGGTCGCGGACGGCAAGCTGACCATCGACTTCACAGTGGTGGTGCAGAATCCGCAGATCTCCGGCATCGAGATCTTCCCGCTTCAGGACGGCCCGCCGGACACCACGCCGCCAGCCACCCCGGCGAACTTCACGGTTGCGAGCAAGACGGACAGCAGCGTGACCCTGTCGTGGGCAGCCCCCACCGACGACGCCACCGCATGGGTGGTGAAGCGGGGTGCCACCCAACTGGCCATCGTCACCGGAACCACCCACGCCTACACCGACTCCGGCCTGACCGAGAGCACGGCCTACACCTACTCGGTGGAAGCCCGGGATGCAGCCTACAACCTGTCGATCCCCGCGACGCTGAATGTCACGACAAATCCGGACACCACACCGCCACCGGCCCCGCTGAACTTCACTGCGGCTCCGGGCAATGGCCTCGTCATCCTGTCATGGCAGGCACCTGCCACCGGCGGCCCCATCGCGAACTACCAGATCCTTCGTAATTCGGTGCTGCTGACCACGGTCACGTCGCCCGGCTACACTGACCACGACGTCACCAACGGGACGACCTACAGTTATCAGGTGAAAGCTGTCGATGCCGCGGCCAATGCCTCGGTGCCCGCCAGCGCGAATGCCACTCCACAATCGCTCGGACCCGCGCTGCACCGCATCAACTGCGGCAAGCTCGATGGTGCCTACACCGACCCTGCAGGCAATGTCTGGTCGGCGGACACCTTCTACAACGTGGCCAACACGAACACGGGCACCAGCACCATCTCGGTGACGAACACCGCGGTGCCCGAGATCTACAAGAGCCATCGCCTGAAAAACCGCAGTTCCACGACGCCGCTGAAGTATCAGATCCCCGTCACCAATGGCATCTACGAACTGCGCCTGCACTTTGCCGAGGTCTGGTCCGGCGCGACTGAAGCCGGGAAGCGCGTCTTCGACGTGGCCGTGGAAGGCTCGGTCGTTCTCGATGACTTCGACATCTTCGCCGAAGCCGGTCGCGACAAGGCGCTGGTGAAGACGATCCCCGTGATCGTGAGCGACGGCTCGCTGACCATCGACTTCCTGGTCGTGAAGGGAATGGTGAATGGCGTCGAAACCGCCCTGCAGAATCCGCAGGTGAATGCCATCGAGGTCTTCCCCGTGATGAGCAGCGGATCCGGCGACACCATTGCACCCGGAACACCCGGCGCACTTGCGGCAGCCAACGTGACCCACACGACGGCAGATCTCTCATGGAGCGCGTCCGCCGACAACGAAGGCGGCAGCGGCGTGGCCGGTTACCGGATCTTCCGCCGCGCCTCCGCCACGCAAGCGATCGAGGAAGCGCAATTGATCGCCACCGTCACCGGCACCACCTTCAGCGACAGCGCCCTGACCGCCGGCATCGCATATGAATACCGCGTGGTGGCCTACGACGTGGCGAACAATGCCTCCGCCCCGGCGATCCTTCCTGTGACGACCGTGCCGCTCGACGTGACCGCACCGACGGTGCCGACCGAGCTGACGGCTACTCCGGCAGCGGGTCAGGTCACGCTCTCTTGGCAGCCATCGACCGACATCGGTGGCAGCGGCGTGGCCCACTATGTGGTCCTCCGCGATGGCAATGAAATCGCCACGGTCACAACGCCAGGCCACATCGACACCGGCCTGATCGGAAACGTCTCCTTCGTCTATGAGGTGAAGGCCGTGGACGTCGCCGGGAATTCCTCGGCCTATGCATCCGTGAATGCCACCACGCCCGGTGACACGGTGGCACCACCGGCACCGCGCCATCTGACAGCCACGCCGGGGAATGGCAGCATCACGCTCTCCTGGCTGGCACCGCTCGCCACAAATGACGTGAGCGGCTATGAGATCCGCCGAAATGGCACGCTGGTCACGACCGTCGGCTCCACCAGCCATGTCATTACCGGCCTGCAGAATGGCCAGTCCTACACCTATCAGGTGCGGACCGTGGACACCTCCACGAATGCATCGGCCGATGCCTCCGCCTCCGCGACGCCACGGGTGCTGGGCACCTCGGTGATCCGTGTGAATGCGGGCGGAGGTGCCTTCACCGACCTGCTCGGCAACGTGTGGGCGGAAGATCTCGGATACTTCAACATCGGCCAGACCGCGCCGAATGCCACGATCCCGATCTCCGGCACCGAGGACGACTCGCTCTACCAGTCCGAGCGCTATGACGGCTCCGCGGACGGGGCGGATCTGGAATTCTCCACGCCGGTGGCGAATGGCAGTTACGAGGTGCGCCTGCACTTCGCCGAGACCTATGCCCAGATCACCGCGGCCGGGATGCGCGTCTTCGACGTGTATGCCGAGGGTCAGCTCGTGATCGATGATCTCGATATCTTCGACCGGGTGGGGCTGAATGCCGCGCTGGTGATGACTTTCCCCGTCACCGTGACGGACGGGACCATCAATGTCCGCTTCGATCACCTCGGCCTCCAGAATCCGAAGATCTGCGCCGTCGAGGTGCAGGCGATCATTCCTCTGGCAGCGACTTCCTTCGCGGACTGGCTGGCCCAGCACAATCTCCCCGGCCAGACGACAGGCGACGCAGATGGCGGCGGTCTGTCGAACCAGGAGGAATACGAACTCCAGCTCGACCCGAACAACCCGAACGATGACCTCGCCTTCCACCTGACCTGCACGGGACAAGGCACCACCAAGGTGATTGCCCTCCCGGCGCTGAAGCCGATCGGCAACTACTACCTCCACCGTAGCTCGGGCCTGAACGACCTCGGCAATGTCGCGAACCGCATCGCCACCATCACCAAGGCCCAGATCGAGGCCATGACGCCCGCCGAGAGGGCGAGCCACACAGTCCCGGACAGCACGGGAGGAACCCGAGCCTTCTACCAACTGTTCTTCGAACCCGTGGCCGATTAACTGCTTCCAGCCCCGGATGACCGCGGTCATCCGGGGCCATCCCACCGTGGTGACCGGGCCCCCAACCGGTCACCACGGAGCCCCCTCCCCGACCGCATGAATCCCCCCCCCCGGATTGTCATCGTCGGTGCCGCAGGCCGCCTCGGCCAGGCACTGGTCCAGCGCCTGTCGCCCCACGCGACAGTGATCGGCCTCGCGCGTCCTGCCATCGACCTTTCGGACCCGCTGTCGATCGTCGCGGCGCTGGAACCATTGGACTTCGACCATCTGATCCTGCCTGCGGCGATGACAGCCGTGGACCCGTGCGAAGCGGATCAGGACAAGGCCTACGCGATCAATGCGACCGCCCCCGGCATCATCGCGAAGATTTGCGTCACGAAGCGGGCGCGGATGACCCATGTGAGTACGGACTTCGTCTTCGATGGCGGGAAGATCGGACCCTACACGGAAGCGGACGCCACCCTGCCCGTGAGCGTTTACGGCGAGTCAAAGCTGATGGGCGAGCACCTTGTCATGGCCGCGAGCCCGCTCCATCTGGTCGTCCGAGTGTCGTGGCTCTACGGCCCCGGAAAGCCAGCCTTCCCCGAGTGGATCGTGGACAAGGCTTTCTCGGAGAGCACGCTCTCCCTCCCCGCGGACAAGATCGGCAGCCCCACCTCCGCCACCGATGCCGCGGATCTGCTGGTGCCGTTGTTAGAGAGCTCCGCATCCGGAATCTACCACCTCTGCAATGCAGGCTCCTGCACCTGGCAGCAGTGGGGGCAGGCGTGCCTGGACATCGCCCGCGAGGCCGGCCTGCCGCTCAAGTGCACCACCATCTCCGGCAATTCGCTGGCTGACATCCCCGCCTTCCTCGCCAAGCGTCCGCCGAACAGCGCGATGAGCACGGAGAAATACACGACCCTCACCGGCATCACTCCCCGGCCATGGCTGGAGGCCCTCCGCGAGCACTTCGCGACCTCCTCCTACATGGAAAAATACCTGGCCGCTGCCTGCGATTGACGCCTGCCTTATCCTCTTACCAAAGCCACACCCTTTCCCACCCCATGAACATCCTCGTCACCGGCGGCGCCGGCTTCATCGGATCGAATCTCGTCCACTACCTGCTGCGGGACGCGGCGGAGGAGTTGCGCGTGTCGATCGACAAGGTCGTCACGCTGGACAAGCTCACCTACGCGGGCAATCGCTCCAGCCTGGAAGACCTGGAGTCCGATCCGCGGCACGTCTTCGCACAGGGCGACATCTGCGATGACAAGTTCGTCGGCAGCCTGCTCCGCGAGCACGACATCGACGCGGTAATGCATCTCGCCGCCGAGTCCCATGTGGACCGCTCGATCGATGGACCCGAGGCCTTCATCATGACCAATGTGGTCGGCACTTTCCGCCTGCTGGATGCCTTCCGCAAATACCTCACCGAGACCGGCCGCACGAAGCTGCCGAACTACGGCAAGTCGATCGCCGATGGCGGTGAGTCGGCCTTTCTCCACGTCTCGACCGACGAAGTCTTCGGCTCGCTGGGACCGGAGGACCCGATGTTCTGCGAGACCACGCCGTATTCGCCGAACAGCCCCTACAGCGCCTCGAAGGCGGGCAGCGATCACCTCGCCCGCGCGTATCACCACACCTACGGGATGCCGGTGATCACCACGAATTGCTCGAACAACTACGGCCCCTTCCAGTTCCCGGAGAAGCTGCTGCCGCTGATGATCCAGAAGACCCTGCGCGGCGAAGCGCTGCCCGTGTATGGCGACGGCTCGAATATCCGCGACTGGCTCTACGTCGAGGACCACTGCCGTGGCCTGGCCATGGCACTCGTCCGCGGAGCCATCGGCGAGACCTACGTCATCGGCGGGAAGAATGAGATCCGGAATATCGACGTGGTCCGCCAGCTCATCGCCACCGTGCACGAACTCGCCCCGGAAAGTGCGACCAAGTCCGCCGACGAACTCATCACCTACGTGAAGGACCGCCCGGGCCACGACCAGCGCTACGCCATCGATCCAGCGCGGATCGAGAACGAACTCGGGTGGTCGCCACGCGAGAACTTCGAGTCCGGCCTGCGCAAGACCGTCCAGTGGTATCTGGACCACCAGGATTGGATCCGCGGTATCGAGGACGGAAGCTACCGCGGCGAACGCCTCGGAACGCTGGCCTGATCGCGCCGCCACCCATTTTTCACGACTCCCCCCCGCCTCCCATGCTGTCCCCTGAAGAAAAGAATCGAGCCGTTCAATCCCCCGAAGACCTGTCGCTGCGGAAAGGCATCATCCTCGCCGGTGGCACCGGCAGCCGCCTCTTTCCCATGACCCACTCGGTGAGCAAGCAGCTCATCCCGGTCTATGACAAGCCGATGATCTACTACCCGCTCACCGTGCTGATGCTGGCGGGTGTGAAGGAGATCCTGCTGATCTCCACGCCACGAGACCTGCCCGCCTTCGAGCATCTGCTCGGCGACGGTTCGCAGTGGGGACTGGAGATTTCCTATGCCGAGCAACCGAAGCCGGAGGGTCTCGCGCAGGCATTTCTCATCGGGGAGGAATTCCTCGCCGGAGAGCCCGCCTGCCTCGTGCTGGGAGACAATCTTTTCTACGGCCACGATCTCGCGAAGTCCCTGATGGCCGCGTCCCGCCGGAAGGATGGCGCGACCATCTTCGGCTACCACACCCAACAGCCCGAGCAGTACGGCGTGGTGGAATTCGACCCCGAGGGCAATGTTGTTTCCCTCGAGGAAAAGCCCGCCCGGCCGAAGTCGAATTACGCGGTGCCTGGCATCTATTTCTACGACTCACGGGTCGTCGAGATCGCCAAGGCACTGAAGCCGTCCGCGCGTGGCGAACTGGAGATCACCGACCTGAACCGCATGTATCTGGAAGAGGGCGCGCTTCGGGTAGAGTTGCTCGGACGCGGCACCACGTGGCTGGACACCGGCACGCCGGACTCGCTTGCCGACGCCACGCAATTCGTGCAAGTGATCCAGCAGCGGCAGGGCCTGAAGATCGCATGCCCGGAAGAAGTTGCCTTTCTACAGGGCCGCATCGACCGGGAGAAACTGAACGAGTCCGTGCAGAAGTATTCCAAGACTCCCTACGGCGAATATCTCGCCCAGCTCTGAATCCACACGCCATGTCCACGATGCACACCGATCCCTGGGCCGGGCTGAATCCCGATGCGCGCGCGCGCTTGGAAACGCGGGACTACTCGCTCGCCGATCTCGGCCAGCGCCTCGCCACCACCGGGCTGAATGCCTCCGAGGCCATCGCGGGCCGCGACTCGCTGGCCGACGCGTGGATTCCCGGCGTGGAGCTATTCCAACGCCGCGTCTATCAGCAAAAGGGCCGCGGCTACTTCGGCGAGCTCACGCGGCTGAATGAAGGTCCGCTCGACCGCATCGGCCTCGTGCCGCGACAGTGGGCATCCGCCATGATGCATCGCGACAGCGCGAAAGGCTTCCACATCCATCCGCCGCACATTCCCGAGGGCACCGTGCCCTCGGAGTGGTTCCGAAAGCTCTACATCGAGGAACCGGAGAACTACGCGCTGCGCCCCTACGACCGCGAGCAGTGGGACGTGATGTTCTTCCTCACCGGCATCTGCGAGATGCTGCTGGTGGACGAGCGCCAGGGCATGCCGCGCCGCGTAATGCGCTTCACCATCCCCGGCGACAGCCGACCCGGCCCGGACAATGCCGCGGTCATCATCCCTTCCGGCGTCGCACACGCGCTGCGGAATATCGGAAACGAGGACCTCATCCTGGTCTATGGCACCAGCACCGTCTTCCATCCCGCTTGGGAAGGCCGCATCGCCAGCGACGTGGAGAAGGCCCCGCTGCCTCCCGATTGGGACCGCTACATCGCCGGTGGGAATTCCTCACCCACCTGAAACCCGCACCTCCCCCGCCTCCCTCTCCCCCCCCTGCATTCCAAAACTCCCACTCCCATGAAAAGCACCCCCCGGACCCCACGGCCCGCCACCGCGTGGCAGCGCCTCTCCCTCGGCATGACCAAGCTCCTGACCGCCACCATGGCCGTCGTGCTCGCCGTCACCTTCACCGGCTGTGAAGGCCAGCAGCCCTACGCCCCCATCCCCGCGGAAGCCTATGCCCCCCGCCCGACCGGCAATCTGGCCGCAGGCGACGTGCTGAACATCAGCTTCCCCGGCGCGCCGGAGATGAATACCACCCAGAAGATCCAGGCGAATGGCAAGGTCAGCCTGCCCACCGTCGGCTCCGTGACCGCCCAGGGCAAGAGCGTCTCCGGCCTGCAATCGCAGCTCACCGGCATGTACCAGAGCCACCTGCAAAACCCGGCCGTGCTCGTGGCCGTGGAGACCGCGGCTTCCGGCGTCTACGTCACCGGCGAGGTTATGAAGCCCGGCAAGGTCTCGCTCGACCGCCCGATGACCGTGCTGGAAGCCATCGGCGAATGCGGCGGCTTCACGAAATTCGCCAATCCCAAGCAGGTCGTCGTCGTGCGGAACCAAGGCGGCAAGCACCAGAGCTACACGCTGAACCTGAGCAATACCTTCAGCGGCGCGGATCACTCCGCCTTCTACCTCCGCCCCTACGACACCGTGCTGGTAAAGCAGAGCCGCTGGTGATAGGGCTGAATCCTCAAACAAACCCACCCGAAAAGGGACGGCGAGATCCTCGCCGTCCCTTTTCTCATTTCCGGAGCCAGCGGTCTCTTTAAGAGCCCTCGCGACGTTCAGGATCAGGTCATGGGTGCGGGCGGAGAAATTCATCTGCTGCGCCTATTCGACAAAATGGCTCCGCTGGATCTCGCGCGCCTGCGTGAGCCGCTTGCGGATCATTCGGATTTCTCGCTCGTGGCCGTCGAGGAGAGCTCGCGACAGCCCACGAGCGGTACTTCCACATGAAGATTGATGCGGTCGAGCAAGAGGCCGGAGATCCGCTGGCGGTAGTTCTAAATCTGCCGCGGCGAGCACCGGAATTCCCTCTTACGATCTCCATCGTAGCCACAGGGATGCGGATTCCGCTTGGGAAGGCCCCTAGCATGAATAACCTCAACCTACTGATTACAAAGGATCTGATGGGATGATCTTGATGATCTAAGGCTAGGTTGACTCCAAGACAAAGTGCTTTGGCAAATCGCGATGACTCCTGTGGTCGATGAACAAGGACGCCAGAAGGTAACCTTTCATGGAGCGTCGAACCCGAACCACCAAGGTTTCCCCAGCTAGGTCATAATCCATGCGGATCGCTTCGCGCCCTGCGTCATTTATCGCTGGATTGATCCGAAGCGTCACCGACTCGAAAGTGTCCCAGTCTTGATCCTCCGGCAAATCTTCGATGCTTTTTACAGGCCAGGTGGCTTTGGACATCCGACCTAGAACAAAATCGCGCCAATCCTTTCTTGTTCCGCACCAAGCCCTCACATGCCATCGGGTGCCATCCCAAGCGAGCCCTGTTGGAGACAATTCCCGCACTCGATTGCTGCCCGAACTCAGCGAATGGTATCGCACCTGGAGACAACGCCGTTCCAGCAGAGCGATGAAAACGCGACGAGCAATTCCTATGTCCATTCGCCTCAATGGAAGCTGGATAGTCGATAGTCGCGAATCTGACACCTCTCTCTGGGGCATGCTGCCGCTGAACTGCCCATTCCCGAGGAACATCCTCACAGCTTCTTCGAATGAAGGCTCATGGAGGATACAAGTCATTCCTTCAGTCGATTCATAACGCTTCCGGCTTGTCTGGTAGATCATCGCTCCGGGGTTCAGCCCGGCATAACGTTGCAAATCCCCCGACGCTTGAGCCGGTGAAATTCCGAAGAATTCCATCAAATCTTGCCTGCCCACCCACCCACGCCACCAGAGCAGAAACTCCACGCGACGCAGCCGCTCTCGCGCGGCCCAATTCTCCTCGTTGGTTAAAAGCGACATCGAAATTTCGTTTGGAACTCCTGAATATCTACCATTCAGCGGCTCCTTTACCACCACTTTCCATAGTGCATCTACTTTTTCGCTTGATCATTTTTTCCATATTGGCATTTCGGAGTCATCGAATGCGGGAAGCCGCTGGTGGTTTTCAGCATTCTCGGAGTTTCTAACGCTAACCGAGACTACAGTAAATGAAGCCAGTAAAAGTAACCGATGAGTCAGATTCCGGACGTAACGAGCGCTTCCATGATCCAAACCGCGGAGTGGAAATGACCCGTCCTCAATTCGTCCGGGAAATCGAACGGGGGAACTACCCTGACTACCACGTTCGGGAGGTTAATGGAATCAAGACCCCCTGTTCGAACCCGAACGCGAGCGAGGGCGACAATCTTGGCTGAGGTGGCCCGGGATACAATGCTGAGCCAAGCCTCCATTGGCTCAGACATTTGTCGCCGCTCGACAGGCCCACTTCCCGGATGTTCCGAAAACTCTCAACTACATTTCAAAATCAATATTATGCCTCATTACATCATCAATAATAACAAGCAGCCCAATGGCGATCATGAAGTTCATGATAAGACCAATGGTTGCACTTACATGCCCAAAGCGGAAAACCAGATCGAACTGGGATACCATGCCTCCTGTTATGGGGCGGTAGCAGAGGCGAAAAAGCGCTGGCCCAATGAAAGGATCAATGGGTGCTACTATTGCTGCAACGCCTGCCACACCTCCTGAACCGTCCAACGAACCAAAATCGACTATGGCCACTAATCCACCAACCGGTGACGGAGCGCGCAAAGGCGCGGTGCGGAACCGTTCTCAGACCTTCAATCCTCAAACCGAGCGCTGGACGAAGCGCGATACCGACTCCGGTCGGTTCATCGATCAGAAGTCCGACAGCAACCCATTCAAGGGAGTACGAAAGGAGAAACGGAAGTGAACGAAAAACCTCTACCTACACCGCCGCCTACCCCTTAGCCCCCGACGGACGATCCGGGAACCCGCAGCTACCCTAGGTGCCCCGTGAAAGGTAGGGAGCTTTCGAGCCGATATTAGCATCATCCCCGTGACATCACCGAGCCCGGGAGAAAACTGAGCTTTGCGGGAGCTGCCATTTGTTGGTTCTTCCGTGATCCAAGCTTCACCTCAGTCACCGGAAAAGATTCCGGTCGAGCGAGCGATATTGGATCGCTTCCAGCGTGTCATTCGGCCGGATGTTCACCGAGCCTGCGAGGTCTGCCAATGTCCGGGCGACCTTCAAGATCCGGTCGTGGGCGCGGGCGGAGAAATTCATCTGCTCCATCGCGTGCTCCATGTAGCCGGCGCTTTCGGAATCGAGGCGGCAGTGTTCCTTCACCTGCCGCGCGCCCATGGCGGAATTCGTCTGCTGCGCCTTGCCAGCGAAACGGCCCCGCTGGATCTCGCGCGCCTGCATGACCCGCTCGCGGATCGTCTCGGACTTCTCGCTGGTGGCCGTGGAAGAAAGCTCGCGGTAGTCCACCAGCGGCACCTCCACATGGAGGTCGATGCGGTCGAGCAAGGGACCGGAGATCCGCTGGCGGTAGTTCTCGATCTGCCGCGGCGAGCAGCGGCACTCCCTCTTACTATCTCCATAGTAGCCACAGGGACAGGGATTCAGCGCCGCCACCAGCATGAACCTCGCCGGGAAGGTGAGTGATCCGACGGCGCGGGAGATCGTGACGTGGCCATCTTCCAGCGGCTGCCGCATCACCTCCAGCGTCTGTCTGCGGAACTCGGGCAGCTCATCGAGAAAGAGGATGCCGTGGTGCGCCAGCGAAACCTCGCCGGGTCCGGGATTAGTCCCGCCGCCGAGCAAGCCCGCATCGGAGATCGTATGATGCGGCGCACGAAAAGGCCGCGTGGTGAGGAAGGCGCGCTTGAGATCGAGGTTGCCGGAGATCGAGTGGATCTTCGTCGCCTCGATTGCTTCGTCCTCGGTCATGTCCGGCATGATGGTCGCGAGGCGTTTCGCGAGCATGGACTTCCCCGTTCCTGGCGGACCTACCATCAGGAGATTATGTCCGCCGGCGACCGCCACCTCGAGCGCGCGCTTCACGTGGTGCTGGCCCTTCACCTCGTCGAAGTCGATCTCGTAACTGCGGTGGGACTCAAAGTAAGCCTTCCGGTCGAGACGGAAGGGCGTGATCGTTTCTTCCCCGTTGAGGAACTTCCATGCCTGATGGAGAGACTTCACGCCGAAAACCTCCACGCCTTCGACAATCGCCGCTTCGGTCACGTTTGCCTCCGGCACGATCAGCTTGAGCCGTCCGCGGTTCTTCGCCTCCAGCGCGATGGCGAGCACGCCCTTGACCGGCCGCACCGTGCCGTCCAGCCCCAACTCACCGACGACCATGTAGTCATTCGCCTCCAGCCGCACGCCCTCGCAGGCGGCGGCCATTGCCAGGGCAATCGGCAGGTCAAAGGAGGGCCCCTCCTTCTTCAGATCCGCGGGCGCGAGATTCACGGTCTTTGTCCCAAGCCCCAGCGAAAGCGCCGAAGCGGCCATCGCCGAAAGGACGCGCTGTGATGACTCCCGCACCGCCGCATCCGGCAGCCCCACGATCAACGTGAGCGGCTTTTCCGACTCTCGCGCATTCACCTCCACCTCCACTTCCAAGGCGTCAACTCCCCGGAGGGCGGCGGAAAACAATCGGGTAATCATGCGAACACCACGAAAGTGCCCAGCCTATCGCAGGGTGACAAGGCGAAACCTCGTCTGGAACGATGGACGACGGATCATCTCCGGACTCTCCCCGGGATATGTGCCCCATCTCCGGGGAATGCCTGTGAAACATAAAAGCCCCACCGCAGCGTCCCGGGCTGCAATGGGGCTTTTGTTAGACGGGTATCCCGACGGGATCAGGGCTTCTCGTAGCTGAGCTCGACGGAGTCGAACTTGCCGGTGTCGCCGGGCTTGCCGGTGACGACGAGGCCGATGCGCGGGGCGCGGTCCCACGGCGGGATGAAGGCGGCGTCGATTTCCTGGTCACCCACGGCCTTCCAGTCGCTGCCATAGGTACTGGCGTGGAAGCGGACGCGGTGGCCTGCCTGCACAGTCATGCGGAGGTGGACCTTGTCCCCCTCCGGAAGGGCCGCGGTGGCGAGTTCCTTGGCTTCACCCTTTTCGACCTTGGTGACGGCGAGACCGCCTTCCCCGATGCGGAGGGCGAGCGCGCTGCTGGCTTCGCCGTAGATGGCGATGCCCTCTCCTGCCGGACCGCTCGGGTCGATGACGGCGGTGAAGGTATAGTCTCCGTGCTGGGTGCGGAGACCGTAGAAGGTGCCCGCGGGGCTGGCATTCGTGGCGCTCGATACGCCAAGATTCAGCACGCCGTCCGCGATGCTCACCACGGGCGGACGCAGCAGGTCCCACTGCCAGGTAACGCCGGGCTTGGCATCGTCAAAGCCGTCCTTGAAGCCCTTCGCGGCGGGAGCCTGCTCCTTGCCGAGCGGTGACGGCGCGGAGGCTACGGGATGCTGGCCACCGGCGAGGACCGGCCAGCCATTCTCCTGCCAGACCACCTCGCCGAGGAAGCCTTGGCGACCGGTGTAGACGTTCTCCTTCTCGTTGTAGGTGTGGTAGAGGAAGTAGTCCCGCTTGTCCGGCAGCGTGACCAGCGTGCCGTGGCCGGGGCAGATCCAGCCGTCACCGCCGGAGAGGATGGGATTCACGGGAGAATTCTCCCATGGACCCCGGATGCTCTTCGCGCGGGCCACTTCCGCCTGATAGTCGCAGCCGCGGCCGCAGCAGCCCTTCGAGGAGTAGAAGAGGTAATACCAGTCCCCGCGGCGGGCCATCACCTGTCCCTCGGCGGAGATGGGCTTGCCGTCGGCCTGCGAGAGCTCGAATGCCTCGCCCTTCAGCTTCAGCAGGTCATCCGTCATCTCGCTGGCGAGCATCGAGACCGGGCGGTCGCGGTCGAGACCGTAGGCCTTCCACGAGAAGTAGAACTTCCCGTCGTTGTCCTTGAAAACGAAGCCGTCGATGGCCTCCTTGCCCCACTCGCAGATGATGCCGCGGTCGGTGAAGCCCTTGCGCGGATCGTCCGTGGTGGCCACGCCGATCACGGAGATATTGTCCGACTTCCTACGGGCCGTGTAGTAGGCGTAGAAGGTGCCGTCGTGATAATACAATTCCGGCGCCCAGAAGCTGCCGACGGTCCACTCCGGCATCTTGTCGAAGATATGGCCGACGTGCTCCCAATTCACCAGGTCCTTCGACGTGTAGATGGGGTAATGGGGAGCCCACTCCGAGGAGGTACCAGCGGCATAGTAGGTGTCGCCGACGAGGATGATGGTGGGATCGGCGAAGTCTCCCGCGATGACCGGGTTCTTGTAGCTGTTAGACGCAGCCGCCTCCTGGGCCGAGGCCTGCGGCATGCCGCCGCTGAGGGCGAGGCCGCCAAGTGCCAGAGCCATGAGCGACGCTCGATTGATCCGAAAGGCCAGATTACAAACGCGTTTGATTGGGTGCGGATTCACGGTTGAGATAACGCCCCTGCAAACGCCGGAATGGCAAGAAGCCTTTCTTCCCAAGACCTGCCAGACCTCCTGCTGCCACCGCATGCTGGCAGCAGGAGTCACTTTCCAAGGCCGATCCTTCAAGGCTCGAGCGAGATCCGCATCATGCGGCGGCCACCGTCCGACAGTGGGACGTCATCCACCACGCGGTAGGTGCGCAGGTCATTTGCTTCGGCGATGATCTGGGGCTCGGCGGCCAGTCTGGTCCACGACTGGAGATCGGACGACCCCATGCAGCGGAACTCCAGCACCTCCGTGGCGGAGGCGGCCACTTGGAATTCATAAGCCATGCGGGTCTCGCCGCCCACCTCCACCGGCACAAAGCGGATCGGGCGCAACGCATCGCTGGCACCGGCATCATTGCCGAAGAGCACCTCAAAGGCATTCGCGATGCCATCGCCATCGGGATCGCTCGCGAAGCCGATGAGCGCCGGATTCCCGTGTCCCTCGAATGCACCGCCGGGTCCCGTCAGGGCAAGCCGGACCGCCTCTTCATTCGTCTCGATGCGGTTCGCGACGGTCACGGTGATGTGGAAGGAGATCGCCTCACCGGAAGCTCCGGTGGCCAGCGCGGTAAGCAGGTGCTGCGGCGTGGTCTCGTAGTCGAGCTCGCCGGCCAGCGTGATCGCGCCGGTGGCGGAATTGATCGCGAACTTGCCGGCCGCGTTTCCTCCCGTGATCTGATAGACGAAAGGACCGCCGCTCGCCTGAATGCTGCCGACCGCCGTGCCCGCGGGCAGGCCCTCGGCCACCACGAAGACAGGCGAGACATCCGGAGCGGACAGCATCTGCGGACCGGGCACGGGACCCACGGGCATGAGGTGCTGGCCCGCGATGACCGTCGGAGTCGTGGTCCCCGGGCCAGTCCATGCCACGGCGAGGTGGTCATTGCCGGTGCCATCGCGATGCAGCGCCTCGATGTAGTAGAGTCGGCCCGCGACCAGATTCACCGGGGCGGATTGCTGGACGGGGAATCTCCCCCACTCTCGCGGATTCGTCGCCGAGGGCACGCTGGCGATTTCCATCGCGCGGGATTCCTCGTAGGTCGGGCTCATCCGCAGGACCGCCTCATCGTCGCCGGAAATCCACAGGCGATAGCTGCCCGTGACCGGCGGCGTGAGATAGGCACGCATCCGCGAGCCGAAGTTGTTCCCGGCATTCGCTGGAGCCTCGAAGGACGAGCGGAGCTGCATGCTGTTAGGGAATTCCGGGTAGCGGGCATCCGCGGTCAGGGCGCCCGTGACATTGCTCCACGTTTCCCATGTGGCGTGCCCGCGCGTGCCGCTGACGTAGCGGTTCTGCGTTTCGAAGATGGATGACAGCGATCCCTCGCCCAGCAGCTTCCAAGTGCTGCCGTCATGGCTGCCGTGGAAGCGCCATGTCCTCACGCGGCCCGTCGCGGAGTCCTGTCTCGGCGCGATGGAGAAGCCACCCACGTGCCGTGGTGACAGCATGTCGATGGTGAGGTGATGCGGGTAGCCCGGCAGGTTGTCGCCGCTCCAGCGCGTGTGCCAGAAGGTGCCCCCCTGCCCGTCGAAGGCACGGGTAGCGCGGCCATTTTCCTGCGCCGTCTCCTCGCTGTCCGTGGTGATCGCCCAGCCGGTGCGATTCATCGAGAGGCCTCTCGCATCGAGCACGTTGAACTCCGACACCACGGCCCAGAGGTAGTCCTCGTGGGGAGTCAGCGCTTCGAACTTCACATAGCGGAACTTCTCCACCTCCTGCTCATCCTGGATGAGCGTCTCCACCGCCTGGGTGCTGGCAGTATTCGCCAGCGAGCCGGTGGATACAGGCGTCCAGGTGGTGCCGTCATTGCTTCCGTAAAATTCCCAATCCCTCACCCGGCCACCGGCTGCGTCCTGACGCGGCGCGATGGAGAACCCACCGACGCTGCGCGTGGTGAGCATGTCGATGATGAGGTGATGCGGATGCGGCGGCGGATTCCCGCCTGACCAGCGCGTGTGCCAGAAGGTATTCGTCTGGCCATCGAAGGCGCGCGTCGCCCGGCCATTCTCCTGTGCCGTCTCCTCGCTGTCCGCCGTGACCGACCAGCCCGCGCGGTTCATCGCCTGGAGATTTCCATCGAGCACATTGAACTCGGAGACGACGGTCCACAGCGAGTTATCGTGCGTGGAAAGCGAGACGAACTTCACGTAGCGGAACTCGCCCGCGACCGCCGGAGCCATGACCGGCACGGAGGAGTAGGTGAGCACGTCCCATGCGAAGGACATCGTGGCCGAGGCTCCCGCGGCATCGCGCACGGAGACATGCGCGGTGAAGCCCGCCACCATGGAAGGAGCGCCGGAAATCGCGCCCGTGGATTCGTCGATCCACAAGCCGTCCGGCAGGCCCATCGCGTGATAGGTCAATGCGCCACCGTCGGGATCCGAGGCCACCACCTGCAGGTTGACCGGCTGCTGCACGGATGAAACCTGCTTCGGCAAGGAAGTGATCACGGGCGGTTGATTGACCGTGGACCCGGGCGCGGACGTTTCGAGATCGTCGATCTGCAAGAGATACGCGACGAGCTGGTCGATCTCCGCGCTGCTGCGGTGGAATAGATTCGCGTGGCGACCGCTGATGTCGCGATCCACCAGCACCTCGCGGAGCGTGGCCGCGGAGCCATCATGCAGGTAGGGGGCGGTCTTCCAGAGGCCGCGCAAGGTCGGAGTGTCGAGGCCATCAAGCTCTCCACCCAGCCGCTCGCCGGAATTCACGCCGAGCGTTCCCACATCGTGGCGGGTGAGGCTTGCGCTGTCGGTGAAGGTCGAGCCCGAGTGGCACGAGGCACAGTTTTCCTGGCGGAAGATCTCGCGGCCCAGCACGGCATCCGCCGAGAGAGATCCACCAGCTTCCCGATAGGGGCTGCGGCCCACCGTCGTGAGCGATTG
Source organism: Luteolibacter flavescens (assembly GCF_025950085.1). Taxonomy (NCBI): domain Bacteria; kingdom Pseudomonadati; phylum Verrucomicrobiota; class Verrucomicrobiia; order Verrucomicrobiales; family Verrucomicrobiaceae; genus Neoluteolibacter; species Neoluteolibacter flavescens. Next base: position 186,317 of record NZ_JAPDDS010000009.1, on the reverse strand, counting down.
CACATAGGCCGCCAGCGCATCGAGGTCGCTGCTGTAGCCCGCCTTCGATTGACCCAGTGGCCGCGACAAGGTGCCGCCGTGGAAATCGCTGTTCTTCATCAGGCCGGTGCCACCGCTCAGATCGCGGATCTGCCCTTCGAAGTCATGGGCCTCGTCGAAGTTGGCCGTCCAGTGCAGCGGCCCGTGCCCGAGGCCGCGGCCATTCAGGTCGATCGTGTTGCGGAAGCCCTCGCCCATGCCGCTGAAGTCCCAGACCCTGCCATCGTGCCCGCCATCCAGATGGCAGCTCGCGCAGCTCATGTAGCTGTCCGAGGCGAGGCGGGGGTCCTCCGTATTGTAGAAGATCTGCTTCCCGCGCAGGACATCGGCAGCAAGCGCGTCGGTCGTCACCGTGGGCACCACTGCCTTCAGAGGCGAGCTGCCGCAGAATCCGGCGCACACCGTCGAGGTGGCCAGCACCGTCACCGTGCGCGACATGAAATTGTGGACATACAGACGCGACCCGTCCGGGCTGACGGCCAGGCCGTCCGGAGCCAGGCCTCCCGTGCCGATGCTGTAGGGAGCGCCTCCACCATAGGCGTCGATCACCCAGATGAAGGACGAGCCGCTGGAGGCGAAGAAGACCTGATTTCCCTGCGGGCTGTACGCCAGCGCGGTCACGAAGTCGCTATTGTCAAAGTCCAGCCTCCGTGATGCGGTCTCGGTGCGGGCCTGCAGGTCGATGCTGGATGCCATGCTGCGCACCGTGTGCTCGAAGGTGAGGTCGAGCCCGTTGCGACGCGTGCCGCGGAAGACATTGTCCTTCTTTGCCGGGACGTAGAGATGGCTGTAGTCCGGCGAGATCGCCAGCGAGCCCAGGTAGTTCGGCAATCCCATGCCGCCGCTCGCCGTGTCCTCGTCCATCACCGGGGCGAGGTCCACCACGGTCGCCGCGGTGAAGCCCGCGAGATCCACCGCCGTCACCTTTCCCGCATCCTCCGGCGAAATGAAATGACCGACCCACAAGGTGCCGCCGATGGGGTCGAGAGCCAGCGACCTCGGCCACTCGAGCGTGGCCACCGTGCGCAGCACCACGCCGCTCGCGGTATCGATCTCCACCACTTCGCGTCTTCCTTCGAGACACACGTAGGCGCGCGGCTGGGACGGATGCACCACGATGCCGTGCGGAGCGGAGCCGGGCGGCAGCGGGTGCGTGGCCACCACGGCACCGGTAGCGCGATTCACAACGGAAAGCGTGGACGATTCCTTGTTCGCGATCCACAGCCGGTTGTCAGGCCCCAGCGCGAGCGACTTCGGATCGCTGCCCACGGGAATCTCGTGGGCGCGCGTGTTGTCACTCGTGAGGATGCCGGAGATCGATCCGTTGTCCGGATTCACCGTCCATACCTTCCCATTCACAGCGTCCATCGCAATGGTCGAGCTGCGGGCCGGTGCCTGAGCCGGGATGGGGCGGTGGATCACCTGCACGTTGCTCACCGCGGTGGCGTAGGTCTGCCCGGCCATGCGGGTGCGCACGGTCACGAGGTGATTGCCCGGCGTGCTGTAGGTATGCGACGCATCGACCGCAGTGCTGTAGGTAGTGGCTGGCGAGCCATCGCCGAAGTCCCACGAGTGCTCCAGCGACTGCCCGCCGATATTGTTCACCGCGAGGTGCATATTGACCGTGGAACCCATCACCGCGGGTGCCGCGGTCTCCACGATGGTGGAGTATTCGCTGACGGCCTGGCCGGTGGAGAAGCGGAAGACAATCGTATCCGAGGGGACCGCATTCCCCGAGTAGTCGCGGATGCCATTGCCCTGCAGGAAGACCTCGTAAGTGGTATTCGGAAGCAGGTTGGCGGCGGGCACGAAATTCACGATGCCTTCCTTCACCCCCACGCTGCCGGGGATGGATGCCTGCTGGCCGATGACGCGGACCCGGAAGCTGGTGGTGTCGAGCGAGCCCGCGTCGATGTAGTCGGTGAAGCACACGCCGATGCGCGAGGTCAGGCTGACATTCGTGGCATTCGCGGACGGAGAATGGAAATTCGGCACCGGCGGCCGCGAGTCCTTCACCGCATCGTGCAGGCCGAAGATCAGCTTGCGAGGATTGTTGTGATCCGTGGTGATCGCCACCGCATTGCCGAGCGGCGTGAGGAAGGCGTGGTCATCCGCGGGCACGATGCCCGAGTCGATGCGGTTGACGAAGGTGGCCGTGTTTCCAGTGATGCGCCACTTCGTCGAGCCGGGATAGTGACCGATGAAAATGTTCTCGTCCTTGCCGAAGCCATATTCCTGTCGGTCGAGCTGGTTGAGCACGGAGCCGGACGCCAGGGTCGTGGCAACGACGTTCTGCGGATTCGAGAAATCGTGGCGGACGATCGGCTTGCCGGCACCGTAAAAGCTGCCGCCATAGACGAAGCCCTGGTAGCCGAGCGGGCCGCCGAAGGAGCTGATCTGCTTCGGGTCCGCCGGGTCGCTGATGTCCATGACCAGCGCGGTGAAGCTGGTCTCCACGGCGGCGGAATTCAGGATGAGCAGGTTCCCGATGGCCGTGGCCGAGCGCAGCGTCATGTTTGCCAGCGCGGAGCGCGGCATGTGGCGGATCAGCACCGGCTCCTCCGGATCCGACGTGTCCACCACGTAGAGACCGCCGCTACCGGTGGGCGCATAGACATAGCGCGAGCCCTGCCAGGCGGGGGCGAAGGAGAAGCCATCGTAGTTCGACGGCGGGGAGCCACCCGGGAAAATGTAGCGGCTGACGATGCCCGGCTTCGTCGCAGGCGATTCGTCATAAAGCGGAGACATGTCGAGGATCGAAAAGCCACCGCTCGCGCCGTGCCGCTCGGCCACCAGTATCCGGTCCCCCGAGATGGAAAGGTGGTGCATTTCCGCAAAATCTCCGAAGTAGTCCGGCGATGACGAGGTCTGGTAGCGCGCCGGCTCATCGCGTGAATCGAAGACCTCCACCGGGGCGGAGAGATTGCTCACGTCGAAGACCGTAAGGCAGCCAGCACCCTGCCCGCCGCCGTGGTCCGCACCCATCGGCACGATGAGGTAGCCGCGGTGCATGGCCACGCCGCTGATGGCCGCACCGGTGTCCACATGGGAAAGGATGGTGCCCACCTGTGCAGGGGGGAAATCACGGTTCTCCAGACCCGGGCCCTCCGCAGCCATTGCCGCCGCTCCGCAAAGCGCCAGGCATGCCGCGCTCGCGGTGAGAATTCGCCGGGAAGCCATGAAACCGGCGGCGGAAGAGTCGGAAACGGAAAACCTCATCATGAGACAAAGGAAAGCTCTACGGATTGCACGAAGGGGGGAAAACAAAGGCCGGGCACAAGCACTTCCCGGACCCTTGCGTCCATTTGACGAAAATATACCACAGGGGCAAGACCGCTCTCAGACGGTGCCTGCCCCTGTAGCCAGTTACTCGAAGTACCCAGGAAATATTACCGGCGGCGACGGACAAAACCGAAACCCGCTGCAAGGGCGGCCAGTGCTACGGAGCCAGGCTCCGGCACTCCCGTGACATCGGCCCATGTAGTACCGATGCGAATTGCATCGACTTGGCCCCCACCGGAGCTGCCTCCGTTCAGCCACAGCAGGAGATTGTCCGCCACCATCGAGGTGTCGAAGCTGTCCGATGCCGTCCAAGCCGTCACCAGTGAGGGATCGGCCTGGATGGTCGAGCCCGGGCCGTAGCGCATGATATCGATCTGGTCTGCCACCGTGGAGCTGATGGTAATGCGTCCGACGATCAAGGCAGCGCCATTCACGCTATCCTTCGCCTCGTGCGCGCGGATGCCATAGGGGCCATTGTCCGCACCCAGCGTGCCGTAGGAGATATAGGAGGCATTCGATGCGTCGTTTGCGCTACCGCCGATGGATGTCGCATTGTTCCAGCTCAGGCCTGCCCCGATGAAGGACGTGGACCCGGATGCCGAGGTGCCGGAGGCCAGGCCGATGCCCATGGCGGTATCGAGCGGATTGTCCAGACGGACGCTGAAGTAGAGCACCTGGTCCGCGCCGAAGTCGATGGTGCTGGTGAGCGGCCTCGTGGCGTAGATGTTCGTATTGTAGCTTCCGGTGCCATTCCACACACCGCCCAATGCACCATCGCCCGGAGGGAGGCCCGGCAAGGCGGGCGATGCCGAGGTGCCACCGTTGAAGTTGGTGGCAATCATCATGCCATTGGTGCCATTCACCTGCCAGGTGCCGGTGAGGCCCACGGTCGTGGCGGTGTCGCCCAGGCCGTTCAGCGACTTGTCACCGCCGCCGCCGATGTTGTCGAAGAGCTCCTGGACAATGATCGTGGCGTGGCTCTGGGACGAAAGGGCCAGCATGACGGCGGAGGCAGCCGCCATTCCGAGGGATCGGGAGGTTTTCAGGTCCATGTTTGTTTTGGTCTTCAGTGGGGGTTTTGGGAGTTCAATCAGTCGGCGAGGATCTGGCTCGCCTTCAGGCGGATGAAGGCCTTTGTCATCGGTGAGCTGGATGTAGCCGTGACCGTCACACCGCCTGCGGCGGGAGTGGTGGTGGCATTAACCGTCGCGCCACCTGCAGGACCTGCGACGCCGTCCGCGGCATACCAGTCGGTCAGATTCGGAGACCACTCGTAGGATGCCGCCACGTCGCTGATCGCGTTGCTTGCCAGCGTGTGGAAGAAGGATGTGGTCGTGCCATTCGACGTGACCTGCGTCAGTGCCGAGGCATTCGCCGTGGAGGGGTTCGTGCCGAGCAGCGCTTCCAAGCCGTTGCTCAGGCCATCGCCATCCGCATCATCCTCGAAGCCGGTCAGAGCACCGACATTGTATCCTGCGATCCACGCCGCATAGCCCTGCGTCTCTGGCATGATGATGAAATTCGACCCTGGATCGAAGAGACCCGTTCCGGTCTGGAAGGATACCGCGTCCAGCGTGCCGTCGATGCCATTGCCGACGAAGTTCGTGCGACCGAGGTAGCCGAAGCTCAGGTTCGTGACATCGGGGCGGGCAAACGGGCCGTTGCTCAACTGCCCGATCAGCTCGCCATTCACATAGCCGGTGAGCGTCGTGGTGGCGGCATCCCAGACGAGGGCGAAGTGGGCCTTCACACCGCTCGGCGGCAAGGGGCTCAGGCTGCGCTGCACGGCGCTGCCATTGTAGTAGAAGAGTTGGAGCACATCGGCACTCGTCTCGCTGCGCAGGCGGAGATTCGTATCGCCCTGCACGTCGATCAGCCATGGTGTGGTCGTGGTGCTGTTGACGGAGTTGTAGGTCACGACTGCTTCCGCGATCCAATTCTGCGCGCGCAGGTCACCGAGCATCGATGGGTTCGCGTCGAAGCCATCCGGGCCATTGTCCACTCCGGGATTCAGCCTCGCGACCCCATTGCTCACGGTAGGCGCGCCATTCGCCTTGAAGCTCGATGTCTCGTCGATCTCCCCTTCTCCCAGGGTGTAGAAGTTGCCGTCCAGCGTTCCGTCGAAGTTGATCAGCAGCTTCGTCTGGAACGGAGAGACGTCATCGGTCGTGACGGCCACGACATTCGACAGATTGGATCCTCCGACGGGATGCGTCGCCGAGATGCGGTATTCATACGCGGTATTCGGCTGCAGGCCGGAAGCGGTGTCCGTGTATTGGCCGGTATTCGCCGGCAGCGTGGCCACCGTCGTCCATTCGTTCGCCCCGGAGAGCGAGCGCTCGATGACGTAGCCCGTCTCGGTGTAGAAGACATCGCTCCAGTAGAGATCCACCGCATACGCGCTCTGCGCCTCGGCGAAGAGATCATCCACGGCCAAGCCTGTGAGCGGGGTATCGAAATAGCGGCCGTTCTCGCTCCAGCCTTCCAGATCCGGCTCGGGATTCGTATTCACGGCACGGAAGCGATAGTAGTAGCGGGTGTCCGCGGACAAGCCGGTGATGGCTCCGCTGACCGGGCCGATGGCCTGTGTCCCCAGCGAAAGGGACGATGACCAAGCACCCGCATCGGTCCCTTGGTCGAAGGTATCCCAGTAAAGCGTCACCTGACCGGGGCTGGTGAAAAGATTCGCCGATGCCTGGGCACCGGTGAGGGTGACATTCGTCACCGCTGCGGACGTCAGCGCGGGCTGCTCATTCGCTGCGAGCGTCACGCCGGTCACGTCCGTCCACGTGTCGCCAAAGCGGATGGCATCAAGTTCCCCCGAGCCGGTGCCATTCATCCACAGCAGCAGATGGGTGGCATTCATCGAGGTATTCACCGTGCTGCTGGCGCTCCAGACGATCGCCGTAAGGTTGTCATCGATCGTCTGGCCCGGCGCGTAGCGCTTGATGTGGATCTCGTCATCGCCGGTGGCGCTGATCTTGATGCGTCCGACCAGAAGTCCGGGGCCGTTGACCAGCTTGCCCGGCTCGAAGGCACGGATGCCATAGACGCCGTTCTGCTGGGCACCATCCAGCTTGCCGTAGCTGATGTAAGGGGAATTCCCCGCAATATTGCCGCCTCCAGCAATCGGAACCGCGTTGTTCCAGGTAAAGCCAGCCCCCACGAAGTCCGATGTCAGCTCATTGCCCGAGGCCAGACCCACACCCATCGACGTGTCGCCAGGATTGTTCAGCCGCACGCTGAAGTAGATCGTGCGGTCCGTGGCAAAGCTGATCGGCGTGACAAGCGGGCGGGTCGCGAAGATGCTCGTGCCGTAGCCGCCGGTCGCATTCCACACGCCACCCGGCGCACCGCCATCCGAAGGCAATCCGGGCAGGAGTTCGCCATTCACGCCGTTCACGTTGAAGTTGTTCGCCGTGTTGATGGCAGTGCTGCCATTGGTCGCCCACGTCCCGGAAAGGCCGACGGTGGTCGTCGTACTTCCGGCACCATTGAGCGAGGCATTCCCCGTGGAGATGTTGTCAAACAGCTCCTGGACGAAGATGCCGGCATGGGACACCGAGGCCGTGGCCGTCAGTGCGAGCAGTGTGGTGAATCTGGATTTCATGGGGTTTGGTCTTGGGTCTTCTCTGGGGCTATGGGAAAAATCAGGAGCCCTCGGCCTGCGACGCCCCGGCAGATGCCGGGGCGTCGTACCGGTGGGCTAGTTCGATGAAGTGGCGCTGTCGGAACCGAAGGTGAAGGTCACCACGTCGCGGGATTCCTTGATGTGGATCTTGTTCTCGTCACCGGTGCGCGAGACCTCGCTGGCGCCGAAGGAAAGCGAGTAGCCGAAGCCCTCCTGCTTGAAGCCGATCGCGTGCTTCGTCACATCGGCGAGAGGGATTTTCTTGTCCTTCGCCCACGTCATATCGAGGCCCCAGTCGGAGCGCGCGGTCTCGCCGCTCAGCTCGATGGCGAACTTCGTGGGGTCGCAGCGGAACTCCACCGCACCACCTGCCGCGAGGTCGCAGGTCACCACCAGCGACTCGGTGCCGACTTCCTTCACCACGGGCACGCCCTTCGTCTTGAGAGGCTGCGTGCCATCGGAAGACTTCACCACGCCGCGGATGCCCGCGAGGTCGCCGGGCCTGCTCCAGTGGAAGCCATCCATCACCGGCAGCGTGTCGTAGGTCGCCACGGCGCTCGGCTCGTGCTTGTCGAGGTAGCGCTCGGCGTAGTCCTCATTGAAGACGTGCATGTCGCGGATGCGCCACTGGTCGCCTTCCCACGAGAGATTCACGCGGTAGTGCTTGCTCTCGTACCAGATGCTGCGGTTCGGCTCGCCCTTCGAGTCCTCCAGCGCCACGACGGACGTCGCTGGAGTGGACTTGTAGGTGTCGCGGAACCACTTGCCGGACGCGCCAAGGGTCTCCACGCGGATCTTCTTCTGATCGCGCAGCGCTGCGAGCTTCGCGTACTGGTCGATGAGGCCGACCGACATGTCGGGCCAGCCGAAGGAATTCTCCTGCCCGGCCTGCATGTAGGAGAAGCCGAGGCTGGGGGTGTTGAAGTTCGTGTCGAAGAACCAGTCCACCCACTTCGCATCGCCACCACCGGGGCGATAGACAGGCTCCAGAGTGACGACACCCTGCCACGAGCCGCCGAGGCCGTTGTCGTACTGGTGCACCGGATCACTGCCGAGCATGCGGAAGACCGGGACATTGAGCTGCTGCTCCGAGGTCTGCGCTGGCATGAAGGCATTCAGGCGGCTGGGGTAGTAGGCTTGGTTCCAGTAGCCGCCCCACAGCGTGTAACCGTCGGTGCCGCTCTGGTCCTTGCAATTGCACGCGGTGGAGACCCCGTACTTGTCGTGCAGGTAGTTCAGCGTCGGAGCGTCGATGATCCAGCAGCCTGCGGAATCCGGGTGCTTGCCGAAGACCTCCTTGAACTTCGCTATGTAGACATCCATCAGCTTCTTCCGCTCCTCGACGGAGTAGCCGTGCGTGAAGCCGACATTCACGTGCCAGTCCCAAGGGAAGCGCCCGCGCCACTTGATGCCCGCGGCTTCCACCTGCGGCTGCACCACCTCGATCCACGCGCCGATCTCGTCATTCGGTCCCATCTCGCGCTTCAGCAGGTCCACGATGTCCGGGCGGAGCAGCGCGTCGTACTGGATGAGCCAGGTGGTCGGCAGGCCGTGCTTGCGGCCCAACTTGAGCTGCTCGGCCACCGGCTCGACGAGATCGACCTTGTGGCGCGGCTCCACGCCGCGGATGAAATTGATGATATTGACGATGTCCTCGCCCTCAGCCTTCACGAGACCGGTCTGGGCCAGGAGTGCTGCGAGCGACAGGGCCAGTGCCCGGTCCGTCTTCCACGATTTGGTGCGCAAATTCATTCCAAGAAACGGCCGGCCTTTGGTCCCCGACCAATCCCGAGCGTATTCCGAAACCGCCTCCTGCCTACCTCTCCAACCGGAGAGAAAAAATCCGCGCTTCTCCTCAATGCAGCATGCCGCCGCCCAGATCAATCCCGCTACTGCAGGCCCTTGTATTTCATCGCCGCCTCGGTGCGGTTGTGCACGTGGAGCTTCGTGTAGATACTCCGCAGGTGCCAGCGCACGGCCTCCGTGGAGACGCCCAGACGAGCCGCGATGTCCTTGTTCCCCATGCCGCTCGATAGCAGCTCCAGCACCTCGGACTCGCGGCGTGAGAGCGAGTCGAGTTCCTTGCTCTGCTGCTCCTGCTCGGTGAAATACTGGATCACCTTCAGCGCCACGCCGCCGCTCATCGCACCACCGCCACGACGCACCTCGCGGATAGCGGAGATCATTTCCTCCGGCGTGGAGCGCTTCAGCAGGTAGCCATTCGCACCCGCGCGCAGGGCACTGAAGATGCGAACCGGATCTTCATAAACAGTGACCATGACGATCAGCACATCCGGCATCGTCTCCCTCAGGCGGCGCACGCAATCGATGCCCGACATGCCGGGAAGCTGGATGTCCATCAGCACGATCGCAGGGGAAAACTTCGGCAGCAGCTTCAGCGCCTCCTCACCCGTGGAGCAAGTGACCACGCACTCGAGATCCGGCTCGAGCTCGATGATGGTCTTCAGGGCATCGCGCGTGGTGTGGCTGTCTTCCACGACTGCCACCGGCGTCTTCGCGGCTGGGGATGAGGCTTCGTTCATGGGGATCGCAGGGGCAGGGTGAAGGTCACGACGGTACCACCGCCGGGGTTTGCCACGATCTCGCACCCGCCATCGAGATCATGCATGCGCTCTCGCAATCCCACAATGCCCTGGCTACCGGGCCGCGGCACATCACCGGCAGCGATGCCCGAGCCATTGTCGGCGATGCTGACGATGAGGTGATCCGCCTCGACGCGGACACCGAGATCCACGCGCGTGGCGCCGGAGTGCTTGATCACGTTGTTCAGCGCCTCCTTGAAGGCAAGCAGCAGCGAGTGCCGCGAGCGCGAGCCGAGGCTGCGGCTGGGGATATCCACGGGCTTCACCGGATCGCAGGCAATTCCCGCGGGATTCAGCAGGCGCTGCGCGTGAAGCCACAGGTAGGCAGCCAGATCGTCCACCGAATCGTAGTCGGGATTGATCGCCCAGACGATCTCATCGAGCGCGGAAACGAGCGAGCGCGAGACATCGCCGAGCGTGTTCACGTAGTTCGACTTCGCGGTGGCGGGAATGGCGGGATTCCCCATCAGCGAGCCTAGCAAGCCGATCTCGGTGAGACCAGCGCCCAGCTCATCATGCAGGTCGCGGGCCACCCGCGCGCGCTCGAGTTCCAGCGCACGCTCGGTTTCCGCGTGCTCCTTCTTCGCGATCTCCACGGCGAGTTCCGAGGTGCGCTTTTTCACCACGCGCTGGAGGATGCCCACCCAGCCGAGCACCAGCGACAGCCCGCCGAAGAGCACCGCGACCAGAAGCAAGAGCCGCCGAGTGCTCCACCACGAAGGCTGCGCGATGAGCTGTAATGCATCGTCACCCATCATGCGGATCTCGAAGTCCCCCTGCCCCATCGACAGCGGGTCGGAATTCATGGCGAAATACACGCCGTCCACCTGCACCACCGAGTCGCGCAGGAAGGTGGCATCGCCGGGCATCGAGTGGGGTCCTATCGCGAAGAAACGCTGCGCTCCGGACTCCAGCTCCAGCCGCCGCTGGCCGCTCTGGATTGTATCGCTGATCACCCGGCCCTGCATGCGGAGCAGCTTGCCATCCAGCTTCAGGTCCGGCAGCTCCGCGGGGTCCTGCTCGATCGGCTGCGGCATCGCGAGCTGCGACAGCACCCGCAGCACGGGATGCACGATCAGCGGGGAAATGGCGCCCGTCCGCGCAAATCCCACCACCTCCACCTCATCGCCCGGCACAGCTCCGTGGGCGGAGTCGCTGGCGAGGCGCAGCGTGTGCGCGCCCGCTGAAACGAGCAGCGTGTCATCACGGCGCGCCATCAATTGCCCACGCAACCGCACGCGATTCAGCGCGGTGGATTGCGTGGTGAATTTCCAGAGATCCGGCACGGTCACCAGCGGGATCAGGCCCGGGTCCTGCGGGGCAAGCTCGACCACGGAAAGCGTGGCATTCCCCAGGGAAAACACCCCAGGCGTGAGGCGGCCGAGATGCCGATCCCAACTGGTGGCAAAGACACCGCGGAGCTTCACCCGCGCGCCGACCAGGCTGGTAGCCGTTGGACGGAGCAACTCCACGGGCAGCGGATAGAATTGGGTCGATTGCAGGACGGTGGTTCCATCGCGCGTCAGCAGCTCGGCACGGTCAGCGCCCAGCGAGATGATCACGCCCTCGATTTCCACCATCTCGGCATCCACGCTGCCATTCTGGAACTCCTCCCAATTCGGACGGCGCGGAAGCGGCAATGCGCCGGACGAGAGAAAGCGGCAGTTCTTCGCGACGACGATGGGCGAGAAATCCCCGGGTGCCGCCTCGCCTTCCACGATCCAGCGCTCGCCCACTTCGGGTGGCGGTTCAATCGTCATGTTCTGCGCAAGCACGAAGACGCCGCCACTGTCATCCTGCAGCACGAGCGAGCGATAGTTCACCATCGTGACCACGCCGCGCAGCACCACCGGCGGATACTTCGCCGTTTCGTCCGGCTGCAACTCGCGCACCTGCACGGCGGATGCGAGCACCGGCGCGGACAATCTGTTAGACGGCTCCAGCCGGAGGTGCCCCGCTGAGAGGACGCAGACGCCGCCCTCATAGGCGATGCCCTGCGCCGTGATGTACCGCCCCATCAAGACCCACGGGTCGAGCCCGGCCGGATTCAGCACGGTCAATTCCGAGCGCTTCTGATCGGTCGCGACTTCCAGCCGGAGCCGCGCCCCCTCCTTGCTGGCAAAGGAGACGGTGCCTTCCACCTCTCTCCAGAGGGAATCCTTCACCGGCTCCAGATCAGGAAGGATCTTCCACGCCGCTTGCGGAGCGCCGAGGCTGAGCCGAGCGCCGTCGTCACAGCGCATGCGAAAGGTATAGGTCCCGTCCGAGGGAACCTCCAGCATGCCGGAAAAGCGCAGCGCGACATTCTCCAGCCCTTCGCCTGCCGAGTGATCGATCTTCGTGACCGATCCCGTGAGATCTCCCCCGCCCTCTTCCGGGACTTGATCGAGCGAGCTGATCCCATCGATGCGGAACCTCTCGAACCGCAGTCCCGGCTTTCCACCGTCATGCGACAGCCACTCCGCCGGGACGACCTCGTGCTGGAAGCCGGGGCCCTCCATTGCGAGGGAGAGCACCGAGGTGGCGCGTCCATTGAACCACTCCACCCCCAGCGGATGCTTCCCACGCGTGAGGAAGACGGTGCCGGATTTCTCCGTCGGCGGGTGAAGGCCATCCGCGTCGATGAGCGGTGCGCCCACACAATCGATCCGCAAGCCACGCCGGAAGAACCGGCTCGCGGGAAAGTCGAACTGGACCGATTTCCCGACTTGGAGCTGCGGCCATGCCCCGGCGGGGAGCTGCACGGAAAGGATCACCGCACGGGACTGATCCTCCAAGGCGACAAGCCCTCCCGCGGCGTCCGTGGCGAGAATCGTGCCCGTGACGCTCATCGGGTCGCTACTACCGCCACCCGCGACGGACAGCTCCCACAGGTCCTGCAGGGTGAGCGACTTGCCCTGCGCGACCGGGATGCAGGCGATAACCACGACGAGCCACAGCGCGCGGGCAAACACGCCCGTGCGCCGAAATCGCGCCTGCCATGACCCGGAATGCCCCCCCATCACATCTCGGCGGAATGATCCACACCTCATCCACGCCCCCAATCCCTCGATTGGCCATTTTAAATTTCTCCCCGATTGGAGAGGCGAGCGAATGCGAGAAGGGTCGGCTGGGCAATCCCACGAGAGGATCAATCGAGCGCGGATGGCGCTGGAAAGCAGCCCACCCGCTTCCACGAAAGGGTCGCCTCAAGGCAACTTCGACGTCACCCGATAGATCCCGCGGGCCGCAGGGGTATTGAGCGGACGCACGGTGGTGCCATTCTCACCCGCGGCGAAGGGAAGCTCGACCTGCCACGTCCCGCTGGCCTCGACCAAACGCTCGACCGCATAGAGACGGGCAGGCGTGGACACATACGAGATGCTGCCGGTGGCCGCGCCTGTGCGGGTGAAGGAAGCCATGAATCGGGACTCGCCCTGCGACGGATTGCTCGCTCCGAGGAATTCCGTGCGATTGCTTTGCCCGTCACCGTCGAAATCGGCATCCGGAGCGCCTCTCCCCGCATCGATGTCCGCGGGGGAGAAATGCTCCATCATCCACGAGTAGTATGCGGACTCTTCCGCGAAGCCGCTGCCGAGCGATTGCTGGCCGCTCGCGTCGAAGTGGAGATTGTCCCCCGCCATGCCGAAGCCATCGGTGGAAAGCACCGACGTGCGAGGATCGGCAGCCGCCACGGCATCCTGCGCCGCCTGCACCTGCCCGCGCCACGTCCCGTCGATCGAAGTCTGACCGCTGGAAAGCCGGCCGATCACGAACGCCAGCGACGGACCAAAGGTCGCACGGGCATCCGCGATGAACGTGCCGAGATTTGCCTGATAGTTACCCGCCTGCGCCGCGCTGGCATCGGCCTCACCCTGCATCCAGACCATGGAATCGATCTCCACGGTCGCGAGCGGATGCTTCGCCGCGAGTGCCGCAAGGCCCGCCGTCACTGTCTGCTGGAATGTCACATACTCCGGGCCATCGCCCGTGGTGGTGGCGTCGCCTCCGGCCTTCCACTGGGTGTGCAGGTTCGTGCCGCCATTCGCATACTTGATGATCGCGACACGCGTGCCGGCTTCATGCGCATACAGATCTGCCAACCTGCGACCGAGCACGATCTCCGGGCCGAATTGCGAGGTCTCGCTGAGCCCGGGCTGCAGGGTGGTCAAGGAGCCCGCCCCACCCTCGATGCGATAGTAGAAATCCACATCCGCCTGCGAGGATTGCAGTGCGGCGGGCAGCCCGGTGATCGCGGCACGGCCATCCGCATTCGACTGCCCGCCCAGCAGGATAACGCGAACCTTCGTCGCTGTGGAGGGCGTTTCGACAGGCTTCTCGTCGTTGTAGATCGTCGCCACCTGCGTGGCCGTGAGCGCGGATGGCATCAGACGTACCTCGTCCAGCGTGCCGTGGAAGTTATACTTCAGCGTGGTCGTCGGGTAGGCCTTGCCGATGCTATCGACGGCGAAGGAGGTATTGCCCGCGAGCGTCTCGGATTCCTGCCCGTCGATGAAGAGCGTCATGTTTCCCATGCCATCGGCCACCAGCGCATAGTGGCGGAGCTGGCTGCCCTTCGGCGCGGTGAAGTCGAGCGTGGCACCCGTGGAGGATCGGAAACGCAGGCCCGGGTTCGTGTCATTCAGCCAGATGAAGTCGTTGGTATTGTCCGCACGACCCATCACCATGCCCTTGCTGGATCCGATGCCTTCGCGCCGCGCCCACCAGGTGGCCGTCCAGGGCTGCGTGGCGGTGTAGTAGCCGGGCACGGGCAGCACCATGCGCGAGGCATCCGCGCCATCCGTCCACAGCGCGCCGCTCCCCTCCACCACCCGTTGGGGATCGGTGGTGAGCGCTGCATTTCCTTCGGTCGCGCCGTGGAATGCGCCGCTTCCGCTGTCATTGAGATTCTCGTCAAAGCGGTAGTGGAAGCCCGCGTAGGGCCCGCCGGCATCCGGATCATTCGAGAGGTAGAGCGAGCTGATCTTGTCCGGCCCGAGCGCATCCTCGAAGATCCAAACTTCATCGATCTGGCCATTGAAATCATAGTCGGCCGCCGCCGTGTAGGCCTCGCCAATGGTGTCGATGATGAAGCCGGTCTGCTTCCCGCCGACCGTGCCGAAGAACTGCCCGTCGAGATACAGCGTGATGGTGCTGCCATAGGCGACGATGGCGTAGTGGTGCCAATCGTAGTCGAGCGGCACGCCGAAATTCGCTTCGCGGTCCGCGGCATTCGAGGAACCCCGCCAGCGCATGCCGGTGCCGCTCGCGTCATTCAGGCCGATGAAGTGGTTCGCATTGTCGCGCTGGCCGATGACCATGTCCCACTGGCTGGCACCTCCGGTGTCGCCCGGTGACTTCCGCGCCCAAAAGGCAACCGTGTAGGAGAGTCCAGAGCCAAAGGTCTTCGACGGGATCGCGATGAAATCCCGGTCCGCATGGAAGTTCATCGCGCCATTGCCGAACTTGAAATCGCCCGGCGTGCTGATGATGCCGCTGTTTCCGAGGGTGCCATTGTCGGTGAGCGTGCCGTGGCGGTTGTTTCCGGAAACGTCGTCGAAGCTGGTGTCAAAGGAGTAGTGCGCCCATACGCCGGCCGTGGCGGGGAGGATTTGAAGGAGGAGGGCACACGGGATCAGTCGGGAAGGATTCATCGCTGTCGGGTTTTTCGTGGAGGGGTTTCGCCCGGCGCTTGGTTGGACTTGGATCCGCGGGCACTAGGAAATGTGCGAGCCGCGGAATGGTTAGCAGGATTGCAGGAAATTTTTTCGCGACGGTCATCGCTCGCGAGAAACATCCCGGGGGAAGATCCACCTCTCCCTCAGTAGCTGCGTTCGTGAGAACGCGGGCAGCACGGGGACGGCTGGCCACTCTCACAGGGGACTACGAGGGCAGCTTCTTCAGCCCCATCAATCCCCCGGGACGAAGCGATTCTCCTGATAGAGGATCTTCACCTGCTCGTCACTCAGCGCTCCGCGGATGATAAACAATTCGTCCACCATCACCGGCACATTTCCCGGCCCGCCGGGCATCATGCTGTCGCACGCGACCCGCAGACGCGTCGCAGGGCCGCCGCCCGCACGCGTGTCCACCCCCGCGCCGAGGGTGGCCCAGGTGATGGGAACAGGTTCGCCATCGATGTAATGCGCCACCTTCACCATGCCCGTCTCGCTCACCTCACCGGTGAAAACACAGGCGATGTGGTGCCACTCGCCATCCAGCACGCGCCGCGTGCCGATCTTCCCGGCCGTCAGGAATCCCGTGGTGCCCCATTGCGTGCCGATGATGCCGGACACGCAGTGCGCGCGCAGCGTCCAACTGCCACCTTCGATCGACTCGTCCCCCCACATGACCACGGACGGCGTGTAGTCCACGGCATCCGCAGTGGAGCGGCGCTCGATCGGCCAGCCCTTCACCCACACCGCCACCGTCCTCGGCCCGCCGCCGGAAATGCCCGCGAATGCGCTCTCGGCAAAGGATTTGCCGTCCGTCAGATCGAGACCGGCACCGAAAGCCCCCTCCGCCTGCCGCGGCATCACCGCGCGCCCGTCCAGATCCCGGACGGTGAGCGGAACCGTCTGCATGCCACGCCCCGTGGCCGGAAAAGCACCACCCGACTCCTGGTCAAAGCTCCAGTGGATATAGGCAGGCTCGCTTTGCAACTCCGCCACGAAGAGCCCCGGGTCCGCCGGGGTGAGCTTTGACCTGCCGACGAGATCCGTGATCGCCGCCTCGCCGCTGCGCAGCGTCACGGGAGAGATGCCAGGCAGCCTCGGCTCCAGCAGCACTTCGCCGGACTCCACCTGGATGCGATCGCTGCCCGTCGATACCGCCACGCCGAATCGCGTCGCCGAGGTGCGCGCACGCAGGCGCTCGGTCATCACCGTGAGATCCCGGTCTTCCGCGCCCATCTCGAACCACGCCTTGCCGCTCGAAACGCTCACCTGCCGGGGATCGCTGATCTCCAGCGTGGCCGGGCCTTCCACGACGATGCGCGTGCGCTTGCGCGTGACGATCTCCAGATTTCCCTGCTCGACCACCAGACGCGTGCCGGGGAGGAACTCACCCTCCGCCCCGATGCCGCCGCTCGAGTAGTGCCACCGGGCATTCCCACCCGCGATGACCTGCGCGGGCGGCTGCTTTCCAGCGTGCCAAAAGATCAGGCTGCCCGCGACGGCCAGCAATGCGACCATCGCCGCCGCGGCATAGATCACCCTGCGCGAAGCCCCCGACGTCCGCCGGGGGAAAACCACCACCGAGCGATCATCCTGACCGTCCTCCGGGATCGAGGCCTCGGCGGTCCAGTGCATCAGCGTGGCGAAGGACATGTGCTTCCGATAGGCACGGCGGGCTTCCGCATTCTCGCGGAGCTGCTCCATCAGCCACACGTGATCGTCCGCAGCGATGGTGCCGTCTTCCAAATCCTGGAAGGCCTGCTCGAGTCGTCGGGATACGGGCGGGCGCGGCTTCATGGCAGGCATTCACCGATACGGTCCTCGATGCAGCGCTTCAAGGCAGCGCGCAGGCGGAAGAGCTGCACCTTCAGCCCGCTCAACGAGCGCCCGCGATCCACGGCGAAGTCCTGCAGCCGGCTCTTCCGCCAGTAGCGCTGGAGCAGCAGGTCGCGATCCTCCGGGCGCAGCTTGCCGAGACAGGCACGCAGCGCATCGAGCTGGCGCTCCATCACCTCCGGCTCCGCGTGCTCCTCGATCTCCTCCGCCAACATCGCGGCCACATCGTCATCCAGCGTGACCCAGCGGCGCTGCTTCAGCACCCGTAGATGGGCCATCACCTGGAAGCGCGCGACGGCCAGCGCCCAGGCGCGGAAATTCGTGCCGAGCTCGAATTGGGACCGCTTTGCCCACAGCAGGGTATTCACCTCCTGGATCACGTCGTCCGTCCCCGGGGCGCCGGGAAGCAGCGAGATCACGAAGGAGCAGATCACCCCCTGGTGCTCGGTCAGCAGCTTCACAAAGTCTTTGTCCGGGTCGTCCGCCATGCTCGGGCCTTCCTTGGAAATAGCGAAAATCGGAGAAGGTTAGCAGCGTTTCCGGGGAAAAATCGGTCATCCCGGAGCGGCCTATGCATAATTGGGGGCATCGCATCGGAGATTTTTTCAGGGTGAAAACGTAGTCTAGGCGGCACTGGTCACCGCGATCCGCCTCACGCGACCGGTGACACTCGCCGGAGGACCCCCTCTTTCCATATTTTACATGCATTCCGCCGGAAACCGCTGATTATCGTGCCTTTAATTCTACAGCCACCGGAGACCAAAAATGGCAACTCCGCCCGGAGGCATCTTCCGGACCCGCCCGATCGACCCGATTTTCGCCCCTCGGAACCGCCAAAGTCATTCTGCTAGAAGCCTGTCCGTTCGGGTAGGCCCCGCTCGAAATGCTGGCTTTTGAAAGGCTTGGCAGGTAGTTTTTGTATCAAGCGGCACCGCTCGCATTACCCGATTTCATCATCGTTTTGAAAGCACTCCTGCCCATCTGCTCCGTTTCGCTCCTTGCCATTCCTTCCTTCCTCCGTGCCGAGGAGGCGGGAAAGGTGGACTTTGCCAAGGAGGTCCGGCCCATTCTCTCGAACCGTTGCTTCAAGTGCCACGGCCCGGATGAAGGCACCCGCGAGGGCGGCCTGCGTCTGGACCTGCGCGAGGCCGCGCTCGGTGAGGGCGATTCAGGAAAGATCGCGATCGTCCCCGGCAAGCCGGATGAAAGCGAATTCATGAAGCGCCTCCACGCGACCGATCCGGACGACATCATGCCGCCCGCGAGCGCGAAGATGGAGATGAGCGACAAGGAGCGCGACGTGCTGCGCCAGTGGATCGCGCAGGGTGCGGAATACAAGGAGCACTGGGCCTTCGTCGCGCCGGTGAAGGCCGCGCTGCCGGAAGGCGACGCCGTGCATCCGATCGACCAATTCATCCGCAAGCACCTCGCTGAGGAAAAGATGAAAGCCTCGCCCGAGGCCGGGAAATACCAGCTCATCCGCCGGGTCTCGCTCGACCTCACCGGCCTGCCACCGTCGCCGGAGGAAACCCGCGCCTTCATCGAGGACACCTCGCCCGACGCCTATGACAAGCTGGTGGACCGCCTGCTCGCCTCGCCCGCCTACGGCGAACGCTGGGCACGCCGCTGGATGGACCTCGCCCGCTACGCGGACACGAATGGCTACGAGAAGGACCGCGAGCGCAGCATCTGGCCGTGGCGCGACTGGGTGATCCGCGCGATCAACGACGACATGCCCTTCGACCAATTCACCATCCGCCAGCTCGCCGGGGACATGCTCCCGGATGCCACGCCGGATGACATCGTCGCGACCGGCTTCCACCGGAATACGATGCTGAATGAAGAAGGCGGCATCGATCCGCTGGAATTCCGCTACCACGCGATGACCGACCGCGTGGCTACCACCGGGACCACCTGGCTGGGCATGACGGTGGGTTGCGCGCAGTGCCACACGCACAAGTACGACCCCATCCTGCACACGGAGTATTTCCAGTTCATGGCCTTCCTGAACAACACGGAAGAAATCCGCTATGAGCTCCCGGACGCGACGCTCGCCGGACGCGAGGCTGCGAGGGACAAGCAGGTGGCCGATCTGATCGCCGCGCTGCCGGACAAGTGGCCCGCACCGCCGCCACCAGCCCCCAAGCTCACCTCCGTGACCAGCGAGTCCGGCGAGACGGCGAAGGTCCTGCCCGACCAGTCCGCGCTCTTTTCCACCCCCGGCGCGAACAAGGACAGCTACACGCTGGAATTCGAGGCGAAGGACGGCGTGGTCGATCGCATCCGCCTGGATGCGCTGGCCGATGCCGGCATTCCATCCGGAGGTCCGGGCCGGACATCGCACGGGAATTTCGTCCTGAGCGAGATCGAGGTCTATGTCCGCACCCGGCAGGTGGGATCGGAGTGGCAGCGCGTGGAACTTGCAGGTGCCAGCGCCGCCGTCGAGCAGCCGAATTTCCCGGTGGCGCACGCCATCGACGGCAATCCCGAGACCGGCTGGGCGGTGCAGAAGGACGGCACGAATCTCAAGTCGGACAAGAACGCCACCTTCACCTTCAAAGCCCCGGTCGATACCCGCAGCACGCCGTATTTCATGGTGAAGCTGGTGCAGAATTTCGGCGGCTCCCACACCATGGGTCGCGTGCGCCTCGCCGTGAGCGGCCCGGAGGAGCCGACGCACAACGGCAGGAACGACGCGAAGCTCGCCTACGAATCCTGGGTCGAGCGCAGCCGCGCCGCCACCATCCCGTGGACCACGCTGGAGCCGGTGAAGATGGAGTCGAACGAGCCGGTGCTGACTCTTGAGAAGGACAAGTCCATCTTCGTCTCCGGCGACACCACGAAGGACGACCGCTTCGTCCTCACCTACAAGGATTTCCCCGCAGGCACCTCCTCCATCCGCCTGGAGGCTCTGTCCGACAAGCGCCTGCCAGCCTACGGCCCGGGCAAGACCTACTACGAAGGCCCGAGCGGCGACTTCCTCGTCTATGACGTCATCGTGAAGGCGGATGGCAAGGAGCTGAAGATCGCCTCCGCAAGCTCCAGCAACGCGGCGAGCGGCGGCAATGCCATGCTCGCCATCGATGAGGAGGATCTCACCGGCTGGGGTCCGGGAGGACGCTTCGGCGAGGATTGCCAGGCGGTCTTCAATCTGGCCGAGCCGCTACCCGCGGCGACCGAGCTGACCATCGAGCTGCGCATGGGCCGCCACTATGCAGCCACGCTCGGGAAATTCCGCCTGTCCGCCACGACCAAGCAAGCCAAGGCACCGACGCAAGTGCTGCCCTACGAGCTGGAGCTGGCACTGGCCAGCGGGGATGAGGCGAAGATCGAGGCGGTGCGCCCGGCTCTCACGCGCTACTTCCTGCTGAATTCGCCGGAGCTGACCGCTCACACGAACCCCATCCGCGAGCTGCTCAAGCCCCTGCCGACGACCACCACGCTGGCGATGGAGGAGCGCGATGCCGCGCACCCGCGGAAGACCTTCCTCCACAGCCGCGGTGAATACACCCAGCCCGCGAATGAGGTGAAACCGGACGTGCCGGCCTTCCTCCCGCCGATGGACCCGAAGGAGCCGAAGAACCGCCTCGGCTTCGCCCGCTGGCTGGTCTCCCGCACGCATCCCCTGACCGCACGCGTCACGGTGAACCGCCAGTGGCAGGCCTTCTTTGGCAATGGCCTGGTGAAGACGATCGATGACTTCGGCTTCCAGGGCGAAATGCCCAGCAACCAGCCGCTGCTCGACTGGCTCGCCGTGGACTTCATGGAAAACGGTTGGTCGATGAAGAAGCTCCACCGCCAGATCGTCACCAGCGCCACCTACAAGCAGAGCTCGAAGGTGACGCCGGAACTGCTGGAGGAAGACCCGCAGAACCGCCTGCTCGCCCGTGGCCCGCGCACCCGCGTGGAGGCGGAGATGGTGCGGGACATCGCCCTCAGCTCGGCGGGCCTGCTTTCCAAGAAGATGTATGGCCCCTCCGTCCGTCCGCCACAGCCGGACAGCGTGACCGAGGCCGCCTACGGAGGTATGTCCTGGCCGGTGAGCCAGGGCGAGGACCGCTATCGCCGCGCGCTCTACACCTTCGCGAAGCGCTCGGCTCCATTCGCCTCCTCCCTCACCTTCGACGCGCCGACCGGTGAGGCCTGCATTCCCCGCCGCGAGATGGCGAACACGCCGCTGCAATCGCTGGTGCTGCTGAATGACGAGGTCTACTTCGAAGCGGCCCAAGTGCTGGGCAAGAAGGTCGCCGCCCTCTCCGCGACGCCGGAGGAAAAGGCGAAGTATATCTTCGAACGCTGCCTCACCCGCCCACCGGAAGTCAGCGAGGCCGACACCCTCGTCACCTTCCACCGGGAACAGCTCGAACGCCTGAAGAGCGGCGAGCTGAAAACCTCCGAACTGATGCCCGCAGGCTCCACCGACGATGAAGCCGCATGGATGACGGTCGCCCGCATCCTCCTCAATCTCGACGAAACCATCACCCGCAACTGACCCGATGAACTGCCACAACTCTTTCTTCGCCCGTCAGCATACGCCCGGCAACGACGTCAGCCGCCGCTGGTTCCTCCGCGAGTGCGGGCTCGGCGTGGGCAAGATGGGCCTCGCTTCCCTGATGGGGGACGCGCTCATCCGGAATGCCGCCGCTGCCGTCCCGACGAACAGCATCGGACCGATCGGCGCGAACTACGCGGGCAAGGCGAAGTCGGTCATCCACCTCTTCATGGCCGGTGCGCCGTCGCAGCTCGATCTCTTCGACCCGAAGCCGGAGCTGGCAAAGCTGGACGGCAAGCCACTGCCGCCGTCCGTGACGAATGGCCAGCGCCTCGCCTTCATCAAGCCGGACGCCGCGGTGATGTCGTCGCGCTTCAAATTCGCCCAGCACGGCCAGAGCGGCGCGTGGGTGAGCGACCTGCTCCCCTACACGGCGAAGATCGCGGATGACCTGTGCTTCGTGAAGTCGGTGAAGACCGACCAATTCAACCACGCACCGGCGCAGATCTTCTTCAATACCGGCTTCCTCCAGCCCGGCCGGCCGTGCATCGGCTCGTGGGTCACCTACGGCCTCGGCTCGCTGAACAACAACCTGCCGTCCTTCGTGGTGCTCAGCACCGGCGCGGGCGTCAGCGGCGGCGCGGCGAATTGGTCGAGCGGCTTCCTGCCAACCGTCCACTCGGGCGTGCGTTTCCGGAATTCCGGCGATCCGATCCTGAATACGGCCAGCCCGCGCGGCGTGGACGACCGGCTCCAGCGCCGCACCATCGATGCGGTCTCGCAGCTCAACAAGATGCAGCTCGCCAGCGTGGGCGATCCGGAGATCTCCACCCGCATCGCCGCGCATGAGATGGCCTTCCGCCTCCAGCACAGTGCGCCGGAACTCACCGACCTCTCCGGCGAGACCGAGGCGACGCTGAAGATGTACGGCATCGAGGACATCCGGAAGCCCTCCTACGCCCGCGCCTGCCTGCTCGCCCGCCGCATGGTCGAGCGCGGCGTGCGCTTCATCAATATCTACCACGAGGGCTGGGACGCGCACTCGGACCTCTCCGGCAACCACAAGGAGATGTGCAAGGCCACCGACCAGGCCAGCGCCGCGCTCGTCACCGACCTGAAGCAGCGCGGACTGCTCGATGAGACGCTCGTCGTGTGGGGCGGTGAATTTGGCCGCACGCCGATGGTGGAGACGAATCCCACGCTGGGCCGCGCGCTTGGCCGCGACCACCACCCGTCCGCCTTCACCGTGTGGATGGCCGGCGGTGGCATCAAGGGCGGCGTGAGTTACGGCGAGACCGATGACCTCGGCTACCACGTCGTGGACAAGGCCGTCCACGTCCACGACCTGCAGGCCACCATCCTGCACTGCCTCGGCATCGACCACGAGCGCCTCACCTACTTCTTCGCCGGCCGCCACTTCCGCCTCACGGACGTGCACGGCCATGTGGTGAAGGACATCATGGCGTGACACACGGCGATCCACAGTGCTGACCATCTACCGTAGCTGGGGCATCTTGCCCTAGTCCGTTGAAGGGGCGTCCCGCCCCTTCTTCCTCATCGCGCGGACGTCTCCTCGTCCTCATCATCCTTCTCACCGCCGTTCATTTCCGCAACCTCGCGCGCATAGCCGGGGTCGCGGAACATCAGCTTGTAGCTGCCGGACCGGTGGGTGAACTCAAAGGCCAGCGGATGCAGCACCTGCCACAGGAGCGGCAGCAGCACGGCAAACAGGGTGACGCCGAGCGCCTGCCATTTCGACAAGCCCCATAGGACCGCCACCACCCCCACCACGGTGATGAACACCAGCGACGAGAAGCTCCGCAGGAAGATCGCACGCGAGAGCCTGACCCCGCATCCTCGGTGGGCGGGCACCACCAGCTTCGCCGTCGCGCCGAAGATCCACGGGGTCATCCCGAAGAATCCCACCGGATTCGCCCGCAACTTCACCACCTCGTCAGGCTGGCTCGCCTCGCCACAAGCGATGCACTTCGAAGGAAAGGCGACGGTCTCTTTCTCAATGGTGACATCGGTGCTCAGGGTCATCTCGGGAGGGAGGGATGAAGGTAGATCACGCTCGATAGCGCATCTGCGCCCCTGATTCAAGCTCCCTCGCCGCGATGCAGGGATTCCAGCTTGCCGGAGCGGAGACCGTTTCGATGATCGCGGGTCAGCATGGCTACCGGCGCATCCGATTCTGGAAAACACATTGCCGGATCACGACTCGCCAGATTGATGCAGGCCGCGGCCAAGCCGGTGGACGGCGCATCGCTCGCGGTTTTCCGCATCGCCTTTGGCCTGCTGATGTTCTTTGACGCCGTCGTCTATCTGAAGCGCGGCTGGGTGCGCGCGCTCTACATCGACCCCGCCTTCCACTTCTCCTACCTCGGCTTCGACTGGGTGAAGCCGTGGCCGGGTGACGGGATGATGGCGCACTTCATCGTGCTCGCCATCGCGGCGCTGATGGTGGCGGCGGGGCTCTTCTATCGGATCGCCACGGTGGTGCTCTTCCTCGCGCTCGCGCAGGTCTTCCTCATCGATGCGGCGGAGTATCTGAATCACCTCTACCTCATCTGCCTGATCGCCTTCGCACTTATCTTTGTCCCCGCGCACCGGCTCTGGTCGCTCGACGCCATCAGGGATTCCTCGAAATCCTCCCCCACCATGCCTGCATGCTGGCTGTGGCTGATGCGTATTCAGGTGGGCATCCCCTACTTCTTCGGTGGCATCGCAAAGCTGAATGGCGATTGGCTGCGCGGCGAACCTCTCGGCACGTGGCTCGCCAAGCGCGCGGACTTCCCGTGGATCGGCCCGTGGCTCACGGAGAAGTGGGTGGCGCTTCTTTTCAGCTACTCCGGGCTCATCCTCGATCTCGCCTTCGTCCCGCTGCTGCTGTGGAAGCGCACGCGGCTCGCCGCCTACGTGCTGGTGCTGTGCTTCAATGCGATGAATGGCTGGCTCTTCGAGATCGGGGTCTTCCCGTGGATGATGGTGGCGGCATCGCTGCTCTTCTTCCCGCCGGAGTGGCCGAGATTCGGGAGAAAGGCTCGCCCCACGAATCACATGCCCCGCGTGTCGAAACCGGTGCTCGCGGGCATCGCGGTGTATCTCGCCATCCAGGTCTTATTGCCCCTCCGCCACTGGCCCTATCCCGGCGATGTGGCGTGGACGGAAGAGGGCCACCTCTACTCGTGGCGCATGAAACTGCGCGACAAGCAATCGGAACGGCTCGCCTTCCGCGTGCGCGACCTGCAAAGCGGGCACCAGTGGGAGATCGAGCCCGGTGACTTCCTGACGGATCGCCAGGCCTTCCGCATGCCCGGCCAGCCGGACCTGATCCACCAGTTTGCCATCCACATCGCCGACGAGTATCGCAGGGAATACGGCATGGATGTGGCCGTCACCGTGGACACGAGCGTGAGCCTGAATGGACGCGAAGCCGCCGTCATGATCGATCCCGCCGTGGATCTCGCACGCGAGCCGCGGAATCCCTGGCACAAGCGCTGGATCACACCGCACGCGGGTGAGTGGTTGCCTCGATGAAATCGACGATCACTCTTTGGAGTGAGTCAAAAAGTGTTCGCCTTGGCGGTGCTGCGTCTTCAGCTTCGACGGGCTCGTGAGCCATCCGCAGACCAAGCCGCGGTTACTCCGGAGGCTGCTTGCCTGCGTGTGTGTACTCGTCTGTACGAGCGTCGTTTCCGGGGAGCCCACTCTGGAAAAAGTGCGGGCGATCCAAGGCAAGGCGGCGACGGAACCTTTCCAACCCATCGAGGTGAAGACCAGCGGCGTGGTTACCTGGACCGACCCGACCGAGGGGCGGTGGTTCCAGATACAGGACGATACCGGCGGCGTGCAGGTGACCTTCACGAATGCCGAGTGGCCCGCCGTGGGAGACAAGGTGGAAGTGACCGGCGTGCTGGATCGCGGCCCGTATGCGCCCGTCATTGATCGCGCGACTTTCACGAATCTCGGCAAAAGCGAACTGCCGGAACGCAAGAACGCCTCGGGCGGCGGACTGCTTCATGGCGAATACAATGGCGACCTGGTGGACGTGCACGGCTTCGTGCGCAGCGCCGAGATGGTCACGCCCACCACCTTCTCCGCGCTGCTCAGCTCAGGCTCCGCCCGCATCACCGTGCGGGTGAGCAATGCTCGCACGCTGGACCCGCAGAAGCTCATCGCGGCAAAGGTCTGGCTGCGCGGCGTGGCGGTGCCGATGAGGGCGCGGGGCGGCCTCCGGCAGCTCGTCGATCTCCAGGTGCTGGCTGCCTCGGAGGCGGACTTCCATGTCTTCGAGCATGAGGAGTATGACCCGTGGAAAATCCCGGCGCTCCCGCTCGAGCAGGCTTTCCAATACCGTCCCGGATTCAGCCGCGGCGACCGCATCCGCGTGCGTGGGGAGGTGATCCACCACAGCCATGGCGTGGTGTATCTGAATGACGGCAAGAGCGGCATTGCCGTGCGCGGTGCCGGGGCACACGACCTGCGGCGCGGTGATCAGGTGGAAGCGGTGGGGTTTCCGGATCTCGAGGATTTCCTACCCATCCTCTCCGATGCGGTCTTCGCCTCCTTCCCGCCGGAAGGCCCACGCGCGCTGCCGAAGGCGATGCCGGTCGAAGACCTGATCGACGGGCTGGAGCACGCGAACTACGTCACGGCACGCGGCCGTCTGTTAGACCGGCTCCAGACACCGGAGTCGGAGACGCATCGCGCGCTGGTGCTCGCCTTGAATACCCCGCACGGCGTCTTCACCGCGGAACTGGAAGGCCACGGCGAGAGCATCCCGGGCGTGGAGGATGGCGCCACGCTCGATGTGAGCGGCATCTGCCTCGTGAGCGTGGATGGCGCTGGCTCGCCCACGTCATTCAAGATCCTGCTCTCCGGGCCGGACCAGATCTCGGTGGTCGAGCCTGCCAGCTTTTTCACGGTGAAGCGGCTGCTGGTGATGCTGAGCATCGTGCTCGGCGTGCTGGTCGCGGTGATCCTCTTCGCCTATCTCACCACGCGGCGGAACCTGAGCCTGGCCGCGGAGATGCGGGAGAGGAATGCCGTGACGGCCGAGCGCAGCCGCCTCGCGCGCGACCTGCACGATACACTGGAGCAGGGACTCACTGGCATTCACCTGCGGCTGCACAGCATCGGTCCGGATGAAGCCGACGCCTCGCCCGAGACGCGCGAGCATCTGCAGGCGGTGGATTCCCTGGTGCGCCAATGCCACTCGGAAATGCGGCAGTCGATCTGGAACCTCCGCTCGGTGGCGCTGGAGAAATTCGACCTCGCGGAAGCACTCGAGCGCGCGGCGAAATCGCTCACGCTGGGGTCCGACATCCGCGTGGAGACGAGGCAAGTCCGCACCTCCGGACGGCTACCGGCCTTGATCGAGGACAATCTCCTGCGCATCGGCCAGGAGGCGATCACGAATGCGGTGAAGCACGCGAAGCCGACAGTGATCACCATCGACCTGCAGGTCACCCAAGCACGCGCCACGCTCTCCGTCGCGGACGATGGCAGCGGCATCCGCCGGGCGGCAGCGCCGGGGCGCTTCGGCCTCACCGGCATGCACGAGCGCGCGAGGCGCATCGGCGGCACGCTGCGGGTGGAGACAAATTCCCAAGGCGGCACGACCGTGGGAGTGGAGGTGCCGCTGCCGAGAAACGATCACGAAAGCCATCGCAAGCCATGACCCACGCCTCCCCCATCCGCATCCTCGTGGTGGACGACCACTTCGTCGTCCGCGAGGGCATCCGCAGCCTGATCCGCCGGGAGGCCGGCATGGTGGTCATTGCCGAGGCATCGCACGGGGCTGAAGGGGTGAAGATGCACCAGCTTCTCACTCCGGACGTCACGATCATCGACCTGCGCATGCCGGTGATGGGCGGGGTGGAGGCCACCCGGCTGATCCGCCAGGAGACACCGGACGCGAAGATCCTGGTGCTGACCAGCTTCGATGGCGACGAGGACATCCACGCCGCCTTTGCCGCCGGGGCCTCCGGCTACCTGCTGAAGCACAGTTCGGGCGACCAGGTCATCCCCGCCGTGCGAGCGCTGATGCAGGGCGACCAGTGGATCCCGCCGGAAGTGGGCGAGCACCTGGCCGCCCGCCAACGCGGCGAGGTGCTTTCCGAGCGGGAAAAGGAAATCGTGCGCCACCTCGCGCTCGGCGAGGCGAACAAGGAAATCGGCATCGCCGTCGGCATCTCCGAGCAGACGGTGAAGTCGCACGTGAAGAACATCCTCGCGAAGCTCCACGTCCGCGACCGCACCGAGGCCGTGACCGTAGCCCTCCGCAGAGGGATCATCCACCTGCCGGAGCGGTGAGGAAATGTGGGGCGCGGGATGCTCTCGTAGCTGAAGGATTTTTCGTAGCAGAAGGACTGCGTCCTTCTGGCTGGGCGAGGCCCGAACAAATTCGCCCGCCCGACCACCATTCCACCCGCCCCCAAACGGAACGGCGCAGCCGGTCCGCTACGTGACGCCCCCCGATTCCCGGCCTTGCGGGACGGGGGATCATCGCGGAGCCTCCTTCCCGATGACCACCCCACCGTCCGATTGGCAATCCAGCAAGGGCATCGCCAGGAGCATCCTCCACGACCGGACGGCGCGGCGGAAGGCGATGGCGCGCAGCCTCGCACTGCTGATGATCGTCTTCGCCATCGGCCTGTGGGGTATCGACGAATGGCTGGCGGCGGACCTCATGCGCTTCGTCCTGTGGTGGGGGGCCTGCGGGTTCCTCGCGCTCTTCGTCGTCCTCTTCGCGCTCTACGATGCCATGCGGGTGATCCGCGAGGAGCGGGACCGGGATTGAATCGCCCGGGGTTTCGCCTTGCCGGGGACGGGGGTGGAGCGCTTGATTCGCCCGCATGACGCCGGAGCTTGAGGACCTTTTCGCCTTCCTTCGTTTTCCCAGCATTTCCACGGACTCGCGGAATGCCAGCGACGTCCGCGCCTGCGGCGAGTGGCTGATCACGAAACTGACCGGCATGGGCCTGAAGGCCACGCTGCACCCGACCGAGGGCCACCCCATCGTGGTCGCGCAAAACGAGCACAAGCCCGGTCGCAAGACCGTGCTCATCTACGGCCACTACGACGTGCAGCCCGTGGACCCGCTCCACCTGTGGACCACCCCGCCCTTCGAGCCCGCCATCCGCGACGGCAAGATCTGGGCCCGCGGCTCCACGGACAACAAGGGCCAGATGCTCGCACACATCCTCGGCGTGGAAAAGACGCTGAAGGAAAAGGGCGAGCTGCCCGTGAACCTGACCTTCCTCTTCGAGGGCGAGGAGGAAATCGGCAGCCCCAGCCTCGCGCCCTTCCTGGAGGCAAACCGCGAGCTGCTGAAGTGCGACATCATCGCCATCTCCGACACCGGCATGGTCGCCCCCGGCCAGCCGACCCTCAGCTACGGCCTGCGCGGCATCGCCGCCTGCGAGGTGATCCTCCGCGGCCCGGCGCGCGACCTGCACTCCGGCATCTACGGCGGCGCGATCCGGAATCCCGCCACAGAGATCGCCCGGCTGGTCTCCACCTTCCACGATGCCGACGGCCGCGTGCAGGTCGAGGGCTTCTACGACCACGTGAAGCCGCTGGAAGAGTGGGAGCGCGAGATGTGGGCAAAGCTGCCCGGCACCAGCGATGACGATTTCCTCCGCTACAGCGGCTCCTCCCGCACCCACGGCGAGGCCGGCTACACCAGCGCCGAGCGCACCTGGGCCCGCCCGACCGCAGAGATCAATGGCATCGGCGGCGGCTATCAGGGAGAGGGCTCGAAGACCGTGCTGCCAGCGGAGGCATTCGCGAAATTCACCTTCCGCCTCGTCCCGAACCAAGACCCGTCCGACATCATGGACAAGGTGAAGGCGCACCTGGACAAGCACTGCCCGCCCGGCGTCTCGCTGCTCTACGTGGGCGGCCACGATGGCAAGCCCTTCTTCACCGATCCGCACAGCACCTTTGGCCGGGCTGCGCAGCGCGCGCTGCAGACCGCCTTTGGCAAGGAGCCCGTGCTCATCCGCGAAGGCGGCAGCATCCCGATCGTGCAGGCGTTCCGCGACATCCTCGGGACCGATACGCTGCTGCTGGGCCTCGCCCTCGCCGACTCGCAGATCCACTCGCCGGATGAGAACTTCCCGATCGAGAACTTCGAGGCGGGTATCAGGCTCAATCAGGCGCTGTTGGAAGAGTTGGGGAAGTAATTCCCTGAAACCTCGAAGGGCTCATGGCATTCGACATCTCAGAAGAGCAGGTCCGACTTACTGAAGCCGAGATCGGTCTTGGCTTTCCGCCGGTCTATCGCTCCCTGATGATGGCTAACAACGGTGGTCTCGCCTTCGACGGGATGGACGAATGGACGCTGAACCCCATCAAGGATTCATCCGACCGGAAACGGCTCTCACGTTCCTGCAATCATGTGATTGTCGAAACATCGAAGGCAAAAGAATGGCGTGGCTTTCCTCCGGAAGGACTCGCCATTGGAAGCAGCGGATCCGGCGACATCATCCTGCTCATGCCATCACCGGCTGATCCCGGCATGCTCGAAGACAAGATCCTCAAGTTTGATCATGAAACTGGGGAACTAGAAGAACTCGCGGCGGACCTTTCGAAGTTCGAAATCGAGTAACATCCCGACCAATTTCAATTTCATTTCCCATGTCCGATTCTCCCAAGCTCGACTTCATCCGCGAGATCATCGCCGCAGATCTCGCTTCCGGTAAGCACTCGACCACGATCACCCGCTTCCCTCCCGAGCCGAATGGCTACCTGCACCTCGGGCATGCGCGGGCGATCTGCCTGAACTTCGGCATCGCGAAGGAGAATGCGGGCATCGGCGCGCGCTGCCACCTGCGCTTTGACGACACGAATCCCGAGAAGGAAGAAGTGGAATACGTCGAGAGCATCAAGGCCGACGTGAAGTGGCTCGGCTTCGACTGGGGCGAACACCTCTTCTACGCCAGCGACTACTTCGAATTCTACTACGACTGCGCCGTCCACCTCATCAAGCATGGCCTCGCCTACGTCGATGAGCAGACCGCCGATCAGATCAAGGAAACGCGCGGCAACCTGACCGTGCCTGGGACGGCGTCCCCGTGGCGCGATCGCGCGGTGGAGGAAAATCTGGAGCTCTTCGCGAAGATGCGCGCCGGTGGCTTCGAGGAAGGCACCGCGGTGCTGCGCGCGAAGATCGACATGGCCTCGCCGAATATCGTGATGCGCGACCCGGTGATCTACCGCGTGCTGAAGGCGACCCACCACAATACCGGCGACGCTTGGTGCATCTACCCGATGTACGACTTCGCCCACCCCCTGGAGGATGCGAAGGAGCACATCACGCACTCGCTTTGCACGCTGGAATTCGAGATTCACCGGCCCTTCTACGACTGGACGATCGCGAATTGCCCGGTGCCCGCAAAGCCGCGCCAGATCGAGTTCTCCCGCCTGAACTTCACCTACACGGTGATGAGCAAGCGCAAGCTGCTGACGCTGGTGAAAGAAGGCCACGTGGCTGGCTGGGACGACCCGCGCATGCCCACGCTCTCCGGCGCGCGCCGCCGCGGCATCCCGCCGGAAGCGATCCGCCGCCTGTGCGAGAAGACGGGCATCACGAAGTTCCAGGGCATCACGGACATCGCGCAGCTCGAATTCGAGATCCGCGATCATCTCAATACCGTCGCCGCGCGCCGCATGGGCGTGCTCGCCCCGCTGAAGCTGGTCATCGAAAATTGGCCCGCCGGCCAGAGCGAGGACATCGAACTGGACAACCACCCGAAGGACCCGGCCATGGGCAGCCGCCATGTGGCGATGTCCCGCGAGTTGTGGATCGAGTCGGACGACTTCCAGGAAGAGCCCGAGAAGAAATTCTACCGCCTCGGCCCCAGCCGCCACGTCCGCCTGCGCGGCGGCTACATCGTGAAGTGCACCGGCTTCGAGAAGGACGCCGACGGCACGATCACCGAGGTCCGCTGCGAATACCTGCCCGGCACCAAGGGCGCGGACGCACCGGAAGGAGTCGAGTGCCGCGCCGCCATCCACTGGGTGAGCGCCGAGCATGGTGTGAATGCCGAGATCCGCCTCTACGATCGCCTCTTCACCGTGGAAGATCCGGATGGCGCCGAGGGCGGCTTCACCAGCGTGCTGAATCCGGATTCGCTCAAGGTGATCCGCGCCTGGGTCGAGCCCGCCGTGGCCGACGCCGCACCAGAGACTGTCTTCCAATTCGAGCGCATCGGCTACTTCGTCGCCGACCGCCACGACCACCAGCCCGGCACGCCCGTCTTCAACCGCACCATCGGCCTGCGGGATTCGTGGGGGAAGAAGTGACCGGGTCGGTCGGAAACGAGCGTTAGATCTTCATCTTCTTCGTCTTTGGCTTGGAGAATTCGTAAGCGGCCCCTCCCAAGGTGCACGCAAAGGTGAATTTGAGAGCCGCATACGTCGGGATCTGGACCAAGACGAACGGCAGTGTCGCTTGCAGCGCCAACCCCAGATCGAAGGCCCCGGATATCGCATAGGCCAATCCAATGCCGTACAGCAACTCGCCCATAACGACGATCGTCAGTGTGGCAAGGAACGACACGGTACCTGCTGAAAAACGGCTGATGGCCCCAGATCGCCGGATGACTGTCCCGATGGGCCATCCTGCACAGAATCCGAATCCCACTGCCAGGACGATCACCACCCACGAAGGGATGAGCAGTTGTTTCGCATCCAACACGCGAAACATCGCTGCCCAAAGATTCCAAAATACTCCCCACGCCAAGCCACCGGCCAAAAGCGCGGCCGGATACAGGAGGGGCAGCTTTTTTGAGGGAAGATTGAGCTGCTCCAAGTCCTGCTGGTGGGTCATCTGTTTGCTTTCCAGACAACGCGGGCAGATCGCCGTGATCGAGGCTCCGTTCTGAACCAGGGTTGCTTCGCCCAAGCCACCGCAGGTCAGGCACATGCCGTCATGATCGGGCAAGGTGCTTGCATGCTTATTGACACATTCCTTCGCGAGAAAGGCAATGTCCTGAGCTGTCAGCAGTCCCGGCCTGGCAATCCATAGGAAAACGTATTCATCATCCACGTCGCAGCTCACTCCAGCCATGACATAGGCCTCTGGCAAAGTGTCCTGCCACGCCACGGGTGGAATGTATCCCGTGGACCCCGGTCTCACCGGAGGTGCTGGACGCGACACGGGCCCGGGTAGTCCCATGCGGCCCTTTTTCCTGAATCTGAAGTAATACCCGGGAGGTTCCGACGCTGTCTCCCTCAGCAAAAAGGGCGCGAAATCCAAAACTCCGCGGTAGAAGCCGTCATCACCAGGTAAGGCTCCGACAGCTTCTGTCACCGAAATGAAGTGCTCGTCCATCAATGCCACGACTCTTCACGGATGAAGTCAGGCGCTCAACAATTTATGGACTCGAGCTTGTGAGCTCCTGCCCAAAAAAGAAAACAGCCGCAGGCCTCCCCGCCCACGGCTGTTTTCAAACAATCCACACCGATAAGGTGCTTCAGGTGGCCTGGAGGCCATCCGCCACCGGCTTCGGCAGCGGCTTGTCCTTCCGGCGCAAGGCCTTGCGCATCTTGGTCAGCGCCACGTTCTGGAGCTGGCGGATGCGTTCGCGGGTTACGCCGAATTCGCGGCCGACTTCCTCAAGCGTCATCGGCGTCTTGCCGGTGAGGCCGAAGCGTTCGTCGATGATGCGGCGCTCGCGCTTGTCGAGGACGTCGAGCAGTCCGCCCAGCTCCCCGTGAAGGTTCTTCTCGGACAGGCTTTCGAGCGGGTCTTCCGCACGATCGTCGCCGATGATCTCGCCGTATTCGGTCGCCTCACCCTCGTTGATGGGCGCGTCAAGCGAGGTCGGGCGCTGGGATGCCTGCTTCAGCATGGCGAGCTTGCGGCGTGGCAGACCGATTTCGTCGGCCAGTTCCTCGTCGGTCGGTTCGCGGCCGAGAGCCTCGGCAAGCATCGTGGAGATGCGGCGCATCTTGGCGATCTTGTCCACCATGTGGACGGGCAGGCGGATCGTCTTGCTCTGATTGGCGAGCGAGCGCTTGATCGACTGCTTGATCCACCAGGCGGCGTAGGTCGAGAGCTTGCCACCCTTCGCAGGGTCGAAGCGTTCGACGGCCTTCATGAGGCCGATGTTGCCTTCGGAAATCAGGTCGGAAATGGGCAGCCCGTAGCCGGAGTAGTCTTGCGCGATCTTTACCACGAGGCGGAGGTTCGCCTTGATCATGTGGGCGCGGGCATCCTTGTCGCCCTTCTTGATGCGCTTCGCGAGAGTGACCTCTTCTTCCGGGGTGAGCAGCGGGGTCTTGGAAATCTCCCGCAGGTAGACCTTCAAACTGGAGTCGGAATCGTATGGCATGGCTAGGTCCCGGTGTTCCCGGGTTCTGTAAGTTTAACGCCGTGGCGTGCGGAATTATTCCTGAAATCAGACCGCCATTTTGTAACCACATGGTCACTACACTGATCGGGCGAATTTCTCTCATATCCTGAGCATCCGCTGTGCCCTCCGCTTAACCGGCACTGTCAACCATTGATGATCAAAAGATTGCAATCACGTGTCCGACAGCCCCTTGGACAAAGCTCCGCCCCGGGAGCGTCAAATTGCCACGTCGAGCGCGCCAAAAATGGACATTTGCAACGCGCAAATGTCGCGGTGCCACCGCCGCGCAGGACGGGCCACTCGTCAGTCTCGACGAACTTTTTCCAAGATCAAGCGACGTCGGTCATTTTAAGCTTGATCCGGAATTCCTCCCCCCAGCCGACGCGAACTTACACGCCATCGCGTCCCCATCCCGTCGCCGACTTCCTGCCTGCCTTCATCAGCTCGTCCTCGATGCTTTTCCTGAGCGTTTCGCGGATCTTGAAGAGCCGCGCCTTCAGCGTGCCGGGCTGGCGATTCAGGCTCGCCGCGTATTCCTGCAGCGTCTTCTCGCTACCGTAGCGGACGAGCAGCAGCTCGCGGTCCCGCAGTGGAAGCCGACCGAGGCAACTCCTGAGCGCCGCCAAGGTGTCCTCGTCCACTTCTTCCGGAACCTCTGAAAATGCAGCCGCCCGGGGTTCGTCCGGCGCGTGGTAGGAAAAGACGCGCTCATCCCGCCTGCGCTGCTTGAGCTGATTGAGAGTCTCAAGACGTGCGATGGAAGCACACCAAGCCCCGAAATTCGTACCACGCTGGAAGTCCTTTCGCTTCCGCCACAGCACGATATTCGTTCGCTGCAGCAGGTCCTCCGCCTCGTGGTGGTTCCTCACCATCGACTTGATGTGCAGCAGCAGGCGGTGCTGCTGCGCTTTCAGAAGCTCCTCGAAATCAGGATCTGTCACCGACAGATCGACGCGCGAGCACCCTGCTTCGGGTATGGTGACTTCGTGAATCACGGGACGGGCCTACGGGTTTTGCAGCCCGTGGAATGCACTAATCATGCCATGGACTGCCATGTTAGATGGCTGCTATCCGGCAGCTTGATGGTTCTTCACCGTGGAAGATAAACCCGCCAACGAGCTTCCGTAAATGAACAATCCCCCGCCACCCGCCGGGCGGCAAGGAAGATCCGTGAAGGGCGCATCCGGCGATCTACGATATTCGTAGTATTACGGCACCGCTCCCTTCGCCACCGTGGCCGATGCGCGGAATTGCATCCCGGCCCGCGATGGTATTCATGTGCTGGGGAAAGACGCCCGTATACCCTGCTCACCATGCGCACCCCTTTCCTCGCCCTACTTCTGATCACCGCACTCCCTCTCGGAGCACAGCAGCCAAAGCCGCGGCCGAACGTCATCGTGATCCTCACCGACGACCAAGGCTACGAAGATGCGGGTTGCTACGGGGCAAAGGATCTCAAGACGCCCGCGATCGACCGCATCGCTGCGGCGGGCGTGAAGTTCACGCAATTCTACGCCGCCTCCTGCGTGTGCTCGCCGAGCCGCGCGGGCCTGATGACGGGCCGCTATCCATGGAAGGCCGGGCTGGAGCAGAATGGCCCGGGCAGCCCGTCCGAGGCTGTGAACGATCTCTCCACCAGCAAGGAAAAGGGCGGCCTGCCCGCCGCGCAGGTCACCATGGCGGAGGTCTTCCACGATGCCGGCTACGCCACCGCCCACATCGGGAAGTGGCATCTCGGCCATGGCGATGGTACGAAGCCGCTCGACCAAGGATTCGACTACTCCTTCGGCCACATGGGCGGGTGCATCGATAATTGGTCGCACTTCTTCTACTGGGCCGGGCCGAACCGGCACGACCTGTGGGAGGGGAATCGCCGCGTGCGCATGCCGGGCCGCTTCTTCCCGGACCTGATGGTGGAGAAGACCGCCGCCTTCATCGAGCAGCACCGCGAGCGCCCCTTTTTCATCTACTTCGCCATCAATCTGCCGCACTACCCCTACCAGGGAGACCCGGCGGCGCTGGAGGAATACGCCTCCCTCCCCTACCCGCGGAATCTCTACGCGGCCACGGTGAGCACGATGGACGCACGCATTGGCAAGCTGCTGGACCATCTGGACCGGCTCGGCGTGAGGGATGACACCATCATCGTCTTCCAGTCCGACCATGGGGCCTCCAGCGAAGAGCGCGCACATGGCGGCGGCGGCAGCGCGGGGCCGTATCGCGGCGGGAAATTCAGCTTCTTCGAGGGCGGCATCCGTGTGCCCGCGGTGATCTCCTGGCCCGCAGGACTTCCTTCCGGCGAGAGCCGCGACGCCATGGCGCACGGTTGCGACTGGCTGCCGACGCTGGCCGACCTCTGCGGGGTGAAACTACCGGAGGCACCGCTGGACGGTCGCAGCCTCGCGCCGGTGATCCGCTCTGCAGATGCTCCTACGCCGCACGCTCACCTCGAGTGGAAGGTCGGCGAGCAATGGTGCGTCCGGCAGGGACCATGGAAGCTGATCCACCGGCCAAAGCCCGCCGGGGGCCCGCCGCTGCTGGCGGAGGACAAGGAGTGGTTCCTCGCCAACATCGCGGACGATCCCGCGGAGTCGAAGAACCGCGCCGCGGATCACCCGGAGATCGTCGCGAAGCTTCGCAAGCTGCGCGAGGAACAGTGAATGTCGCAGCCCCCGTCACTCCGGATTGAAACAAAACCGCCCCGCCCGGAAATCCCGGACGAGGCGGAAAGACTGCACCGGAGGAGGCATGGAGCCACTCCGGAGAAAGCCGGCTCAGAGTGCCATGTCCTTGAGCGCCTTCAGCGGGCGCACCTTGACGGCGGTCGAGGCAGGCTTTGCCTTGAAGGTGACTTCTTCCTTGGTGAAGGGGTTGATGCCCTTGCGTGCCTTCACGGCGGGCTTCTTGACGGTGTTGATCTTCAGCAACCCCGGGAGGACGAATTCGCCCACGCCACGCTTGTCCAGGTGACCGGCGATGATCGTGCCGAGGCCATCGAGGACGGAGGCGACCTGCTTGCGGGCGAGGCCGGTCTCAGCGGCGATCTGATCGAGGATCTGGGTCTTCGAGTAGCGTTCTTTGATCGGAGTAAGCTTCTTTGCCATGCGCGGGGAATCGCACGAAGCTCACCAGCGGTCAAGAGCGTCTAACGTCCGCCATCCCCCGCGCCACAAGGGAAAGCAGGGCGCGCGTGCTTCACCGGATCATCACGGGCCGCCGGGGGCCCGTGATGCCCTACCCGCGTGCCGGGGCGAGGCGGGGTTCACGGGCGGGCTCGCGGCGGCGGCGGAGCAGCCACTCGGCGGTGATGGCGAGGAGCAGCGGGAGGAGGATCCACCAGCGGTCCCACACGGGTACGGCGCGCTTCCACGTGACGTCCACGGAGCGTGAGGAAAGCTCGCCGAGCACCTGCCCGGCGCTCTTTTCATCGAGGATGCGGCCACCGGTTTCGCGGGCGAGGTCCGCCATCAGGTCCGGGCGCGCGGCGACGGCGACGGCTTCATCGCCGGTGGCCTGCACGTGGAATCCCGCCAGTGTCGTGACCGGCGTGCCCTCGGCATTCTTGTAGCGGGCCTCGATGGTCACGTCGCCGGCGATGCGCGGGACGTAGCCGCCCTGCCAGTGACGCGTCGCGCCGTTCCACTGCATGGGCAGCAATTGCGGCTCGCTGTCGCCTTCGCGCACGCGCAACTCCAAGCCCGGCAGGTCCGCGGTGGACAGTGCCGCGAGGCGGATCTCCACGGCATCGCCCGGCATGACCATGGCGGAGGGCACCTCGATGGAGGCCTGTCCACCCTTCCGCGCGATGCGGTCCGCGGCCAGCCAGCGCACGGTATTGTTCCAGAATTTCCGGTAATAATGCGCGTCCCCGTGGGTCGGCCACTGCGTCTCGAAGGCCGAGCCCCAGCCGCTGGTGGTGTCCGACATGAAGGCCATGGTGCGGCCGCGCCCGATCTGCTGCACGGCGAAGAGCAGCAGGTCATCATACTGGCTGCCCGGCAGGTCGATGCGTGCGAGCACGTGCGCACCCGGCTTTGCCCGCGTGGCGTAGTTCGCGCCGCCGAAGCCCGGGAAAAGGCTCGTCCACGCCTCCTTCGTCTCCGCGAGAGTCTTGCCCACGCGCATCATCGGATGCTCGTAGCCGGCGTCCGAAACGCTCACCTGGAACTGCTGCCAGAAGGGGTCGCTGTTGTTCGCGATCTCGATGGGCATGAGGAGGTCGATGACCGTCTTCTCATATCCGCCCGCGCCGAAGGACGTCTGCCCGCCGACCATGACGAAGCCCCCGCCGAATTCCTCGACGAAGGCGACGGTCTGCGCCATCTGCTCGGGCGAGAAGGCTTCCTTGATGATGTCGCTGTCGATGACCACGTCGTACTTCAGCAGCTCCTCCA
The DNA here is from genome assembly GCF_025950085.1 of Luteolibacter flavescens. NCBI lineage: Bacteria > Pseudomonadati > Verrucomicrobiota > Verrucomicrobiia > Verrucomicrobiales > Verrucomicrobiaceae > Neoluteolibacter > Neoluteolibacter flavescens. The sequence goes on along the minus strand of NZ_JAPDDS010000009.1, from coordinate 148,018 downwards.
TCTTCACCGGATAGCCGCGCGTGGGGTGGCACACGCTGGGCACGGGCCGACCCTTCGAGTCCTGGAAGATGCGCATGTCCTTTCCCCGCAGCGCGAGCGCCTGCTGGGCCAGCGCCTCCACGGAGGCATCGCCGGGGAAGTGCAGGCAGGTGATCTCCATCTCCGGATCCGCCTCGATCGCCTCGCGCAGGTAGGCCGTCTCGGTGGGCATGGAGCCCTCCATGTAGAGCACGCGGATGGGCTCGCGCCGCACGTCGCACGCGACGCGCGTGGAGTTGTTCGAGACGGTCGCCTCACGCTCCATCGGGGAAAGCGCCACCTGGTAGAATTGCAGGCCGCGGTAGGGCGAAAGGAAGTCAATGGCGAGCGGCTGGGCCTTGCCCGCCAGCTTCACCTGCTGGCGGTGTAGCACCTGCTCGCCGAAGCGCACGGTGAGCTCCGCCTCCTTCCCCGCGTAGCCCGGGCTCTCGATGCCCAGCTCCAGATGGAGCGCGGTCTGCGACGGGCTCGGCTGGCGCAGGCTGGCGGAGGTGATCCGCAGGTCATCCGGCTGGTCCTGCGTGCCCAGCACCCAGGGGAAGACGGGCACGCGCGCGTCCTGGTAGAGCCGCGCCGTGGCATGCAGCTCGGCAGCATCGCTCGCCGAGCCATCCGACAAGAGGATCACGCCGCCGAGCGCCTGCTGGCTGCGATTCTCCAGCGCCTCGCGCAAGGCACCACCGAGCGAACTGCGCGGCGCATCCGGCGTGGCCGTTGCCACATCGCCCTGCGTGTATCGTTCACCCGCGAAGCCCGTCTCGAGCTTCGCGCCGCCGCTCCATGCGGGCTCGATCTGGCTGGTGAGGATATCGCGCGCGGCATCGAAGCGCGACTTGCCGCCCTCCGCATCCTTCGCCGCCATGCTCTGCGAGCGATCCACCACCACGCGCAGCAGCGGCTTCTCCGCCGTGCGCCGCGTGTCCTCCGCCCGCCAGTCGAGCAGGCAGGCGAGCAGCAGCGCACCGGCGACCACGCGCAGCAGCCACAGCCTCGCACGCAGCCCGCGCGACAGGTGCGGGTGCTCGCCGCGGATGAAAAGCCATCCGGCGACAATGGCGGTAGCGCCGAAGAATGCCGCCGCCCACGGCCACCAGCCGGGCATCAGATACGTCAGGGAGCCGGACACCGGCAGATCAATCATCATACGAAAGCCTTCGCGTGTATTCCTGGATCAGGTGCTGGTATTCCAACGCCTGCGCCCTTGGCTCGACGGCACCACTGGCCGATTCGCCGAAGAGGGACTTGGTCAACTCATGCGCCTTGCGCAGCGCGTCGGTGGAGGCCCGGCCCTGCGTCTGCGCGCCGCCCTCCCCCTGCGCGATCGCCTGTGCGGCCTGCGCCTGGAATTCGGCGGCCTGCCTCAATTGATCCGCGGCCAGGCCGGGATCGGCACCGTTCGAGGCCTTGCCCATCGCTTCGAGCTGCGCCCGGATGGCGGAGGACATCTGGCTGGCCTGGCCCTGGCGACCGGCGAGTCCACCGCCGCCCTGGCCACCTTGGCCCGGGCTTCCCTGCCCTTGGCCCTTGCCACCTTGCCCTTGGCCCGGCTTGCCGCCTTGGCCACTGCCCGGAGAACCGCTGCCCTGCGATTCGCCCTCCTGGCCCTCGCCTTCTCCTTCACCCTCGCCTTCATTTTCGGCGAGCTCTTCATTGATCTCTTCTTGCTCCTGCATCGCCTGCTCGATCTCGGCAAGCGCCTGCTCGATCTGTTCGCGCTGCTCCTGCTCGGTCAGCGGACGGGACTGCGGGGAACCGGACTTCGTGAGCGAATACTGCTTGCCCGGAGGCGCGGCACCTTCGCCGCCGCCACCACCGCCGCCCTGCTGCTGTTGCCCCGCCTCCTGCGCGATGCGCGCGGCTTTCAGCAGGGAGTCGATCACCGCACCTTCAGACTGGAGCGCCCGGTCGTACGGGGTGCCGTTCCGCGTGGGATAGGAATAGCGCAGGAACAAGGCGGCCTGCTCCGCGGATTTCTTCGCGGTTCTCAGCAGACCCATGTATTCCTCGCCCATCTCTTCTTGCTGCGGATCCTCCAGCATCTCGGCGAGGTTCTTCGCATTCTCCTGCTGCCGCTCGAAGAGTTCCTCCTTCGGCGCGGACTTACGACCCAGCGAAAGACGCAGGGTCTCGCGATAGAGCTGCTGCTGGATCTCCAGTGGATTCACCTGCTCGGGGCCACCACCGCCGCCGCCACCACCGCCGCCGGAACTCGGGTCTTCCTCTTCCCCGGTGTCTTCCGGGATCTCGATGATGATCGGCTCGGAGCTGCCAATACCGGGACCGTCCACGTCATTGGCATCGCGCGCCTGCACGACGATCACGACCATATCGAGCGGCTCGGCCTCGATCTCGGAAAGCGGCAGCTCCCACTCGCCACGCTGGTTCCGCACCAAGGGCGCACTGAGCGGAATGGGGATCTCCGTCGGCTTCGGGTCGCCCACGCGGGTGTAGGTCACGCGCACGTCCGCCAGGCCGATGTCATCGCTGGTGTCGAACTTGATCTTCAGCGAATCCTTCAGCGTCTTGATTTCCTCTGCATTGTTAGACGTGATCTCCGCGACGGGCGGCTTGTCCGGGTAGACGACGATCTGCTGGGGCTCGCCCGTCAGGCGCGGTTCCCCGCCTGCCTCCGCGGCTTCCAGATGGTAGCCGCAGGTGCGGCGCATCAGCGGTAGGTCCGCCTTCCACGAGCGCGGATTTTCCGGATCGGCGGTGAGTTCGATCGCTTCCAGATCGTTGTCGAAAACCATGCGCACCGACGTCGCGGGCTGATCGAAGACGGCCACGTAGCCGACCTTCGTCGCGCGCAGGATCGTGAAGCTCCCCTGCGTCTCGATGCGCTCGCCCTCGCCCGTGTAGGCGGGCGGCACGATGCGGTGCGCGAATTCCACCGCATGCGGAAAGGAGCGCAGGTCGATCTTCAGTTCCGGAGAGAAACCGTCCGCCGCGCCGCGCGCCACCAGCTTCACCGGGGCCGGCACGCCATTCTCAAAGTTATGTCGGAAGCTGCCATCCTGTGAAACCGCAACCGTGATCGCCGGGCCATCCACACCATGCAGCTCCACGCTCGCCGGGATGCGCCCGGCCACCACGCCGCTCACGGCGAAGGCCTCTCCGGCCAGCGGCTTCTTCTCCGGCCCCGTGAGCCCGATGGTCGTGTAGGGCAGCTCCTTCCACGGCTGGAGAACGCGCACCACCGGCCGCGTGCCGTGCACCGCAACAAGCGAGCCCAAAAGCACCACGCCACAAAGCGCACCAACGACCTGCCAACCGCGCGGCGCGGGGTGGATGACCTTCGCGCCCGCCGCGAGCTTGCCCGCCTCCGAGTGAAGTCGGGCGAGCAACGCCTGCTCCTCCACGCGATCCGTCGCCGGGGCATCGATCTGCGCGGACGTGGAGATCGCATGGCCCTTCACCAGGGATGAGTGCTCGTCCAGAGTTGCCGCGACCTCGCGCTCGTCCGGAGTGCGGAGCGCGCGACCGATCCCGGCGAGCGCCGACAGCACCGCAATCACGAGAACGACCAATCCCGCCCAGCGCCACGAGGCATCCAGCGCGTGAATGCCATCCGTCCATGCGACGAGCGCGAATGGCAGGGCCATCGCGAGCAACGAGATGACCGCCCACCTCCGGACCGATCCCGAGCGGTGCAACGCGCGATGTTTTCCAATGAGCTGCTTCAGTTCCGGGGTCATGGTTTCATCCTCAGGTTTGCCACCACGGGTTCGATCACGAGCAGCAGTGCCGCTGCCAAAAGACAGAGCCTCCAGGCGAGGCCACCCTGCTCCTCCGCCTCCCAGCGGACCGTGGAGCCGCTGCCGGACTGGCGGAGGGATTCGAGACGCTGGCGCACCACCGGCTCGGGGTCGCTTTCCAGCACGGACTCGGTGGTGGGGAAATTCACCGCGATCTTCCCCGCGGATGTCCCGTCATCGAGCGTCAGATCCACCACGCCGGGCTTGTCAAAGATCACATCGGTCGCGCGACCGTCCGCACCCACCGTGTAGGTCGCCTCGCCGAGCTTCAGCGTGCGACCGGCCAGCGCCGTGCCGAGCTTCAGCGTCACCGGCGCACCCGCGGCCACCGGCTGGTGGGCGGGCTGGAAAGGAGCATCTCCCAGCGAGCGCGCCGCGAGCAGGTGCATCGCGGGCACGAAGAGCGGCGCGGACGCCGCCCAGTCGCCCCACGCACGGTTGGCGGAGGTATTCACGAATTCCGTGCGGCCGCTGCCGATGACGCGCTCCGCCACGAAGGCCACGCCATCCGCGTACGATGCCAGCACAGCGGCGTCCGCCGCGAGTTCCACCGCGTGGCGCTGGCGCAGCGGGGCCTTTTCAAGCTGGCGGCGCGAGAGCGATTCCAGCGGGCCCCACAGCAGGTTGCCGTCGTTCATCTCGGCAAGCGATGGCGTCAGCGCGATCGATTCCGCCTTGCCGACGCGCACCGGCAGGAACTCCCCGAACGCGGCGGCATACTCGTCCGCATCGAGTGCCGGACCGCCGAAGAAGACGACCGAGCCGCCATTCTCCACCAGTCCCTTCACCAGCGCTGCCAGCTCCGCGGACGGCGATGCCGTGGCGGGCACGAAGAGCAGGCGCGGGGCGGCCGCGGTGCCGAGCTCGCCGACGGCAGCCGAGATGTTAGATTCTGTTAGAGCGACCGGAAGGTAGCGGGACACCGCGCGGCCATCCTCCGTGGACACCGGTTGCAGCGCGCGGCTGATGTAATACGACGCTTGCTCATATACGTGCTTCGCCTCGCTCGGCGGCTCCCACAGCCACACCGGGATGTAGTCCTGCGCCTGATAGACATCGTGAGCGACATTGTCCGCGGCGATGCCGTCGGTCTCCTGCAGCTCCAGGCGCCGGGTGACCCACTCGCCCTTCTCTCCCGCATGGCCGAGGCGCACGCCGCTGTTCCCGGGCGTGATCTCCAGCTCGCGCGAGCTGCCGTTTTCATCCAGCACCAGCTTGCCACCCGTGCCGTCATTGAATGAATAGATGCCGAGGTCGGTGGCACCGGCGGAGACGACTTCCACGGTCACGCCGCGGTTTTGACCCTGCGTCGCACCGAGCTTCGCGATCTCCAGGCCGACGCCTACCGGGAGCTTCACCTCGTCCAGCCCGGCTAGCGCGCTGCGCTGGAAGTCGCTCACCAGGTGCAGCACCTTCGGCCGGTCCTCCGGCATCTCGGCAAGCAGGCGCACGCCCTCGCGGACCGATGGTGCGAGCTGGTTCGCCCCGTAGCCCGGCTCCAACGCCGCGACACGCGTGGCGGCCTGCGCGGGAGATTCCCACGAGGGCACGCTGCGACCGGCAGGCGAGAGGATCACCGCGACGCGCGAGCTCGCATCGAGTTTTTCCAGCGAGGCTAGCACCTGCGCCTTCGCCTGGTCCCAGACCTTGCCGCCGGCCTCGGCCTGCATGCTACCGGAGACATCGACGACAATGGCCGCATACGCGCGGGCATTGTGGCTGCGCATGCCCGGCACCAGCAGGCGGCCGAAGCCGAGCGCCACCAGCAGCAACACCAGCGCGCGCAAGAGCAGCAGCGGGATATCGACAAAGCGGCGCGGCGACCGCGACGTCTGCGGCGTGGCACGCATCAGCCGCAGCGAACTCACTGTGGCGCGCTTCTTGACGCGACCCAGCCGCAGGTGGACCCAGACCGGCGCGCCGATGGCCGCGATGCCGAGGGTGAAGAGAAGGAGATTTGGCAACATGGGGGCTCAGAGCTGCTCGCGCAGGGCGAGGTAGCGGTGAAGGGCTTCGTCGAGCGGCTCGTCGGTGATGATGCGGCAGTAGTGTGCCTCCAGGCCGGTGCAGAGGCCCTCGATTTCCTGGAGGAAGGCGGCGAGACGGGGCGCGTAGTCACGGCGGAGCTGTGCCCCATCCACGATCATCTCCTCGCCGGTCTCGCTGTCGGTCAGCAGCACCTCGCCATCGTACTGCGGCTCCATTTCCTCGCGATGCATCAGGTGGAAGACGAGCACGTCCATCTCGCGCAGGCGGAGCTGGGTGAGCAGGTCGCGGCCTTCTTCGGGATCGAAGAAGCCATCGGTGATCCATACCGCGAGCGAACGCCGCCGCAGGTCCTCTGCCATCGAGGAAATGTCGCCGAGTCCAGCCGTCCGTCCATCCGCGCGCGTGGTTCCGAGCTGATGGAAGAGCTGGTCGAGGTGATCCGCGCGCGTGCTCGGCGGCAGCCACTTCACGCCGCCCTCCAGGCCGAGCACCGCCAGGCCCGGCGCATCCATCTGCGCCAGCATCAGCGAGGCCAGGCATGCCGCGAGCAGGCGACCGTAGGTGAACTTGTTCCGCGTGCCGTCGCCGAAGTCCATCGACTTGCTCGCGTCGAGCACGAGGTAGCCGCGGAAATTCGACTCATGGCGGAATTGCCGGATGAAGTAGTGATCGCTGCGCGCCCACACGTTCCAGTCCACGTCCTTCAGCGCGTCGCCGGGGAGGTAGGGACGGTAGGCCATGAATTCCTGGCTCACCCCGCGCAAGGCGCTGCGGTGCTGCCCTTGCAGGAAGCCATTGACCAGATGTCGCGCGGTCAGCGACAGGTCTTGGATCGAGTCCAGCAGCGACTCGTCGAGATGGATAGCGGCGTCAGCCATGACGAAAAGGTCGATAGATCCGGTCAGGCCTTTTCGCCAACGGACTCGAGCAGGCGCGTGACCAGATCAGCGCTCGTGATACCCTGCGTGCGTGCCTTGAAGCTCGGCAGGATGCGGTGGCCGAGCACCTGGCGGGCCACGGAGCGCACGCCATCGAAGTCCGCGCACGGGCGACCCAGCATCGCGGCGCGGCCCTTTGCAGCGAGGATGAGATACTGCGAGGCACGCGGTCCCGCGCCCCAGCGGAGCAGGTCTTCCATGGACTTCGGGCAATTCGGCGTGCCGGAGCGCGTGGCAGCCACGAGTCGCACGGCGTAGTTCACCACGTCCTGCGACACCGGCATCGCGCGCACGCCCTTCTGGATGCGCAGCAGCTCCTCGCCAGAGATCACCGGATTCAGCGCGGCCTGGCGCACGCCGGTGGTTTCCGTCACCACCTGCATCTCCTCCTCCACGGTCGGGTAGCCGATCTCGATGGAGAGCATGAAGCGGTCCGCCGCCGCCTCGGGCAGCGGGTAGGTGCCTTCCTGCTCGATGGGATTCTGCGTGGCGAAGACGTGGAAGGGACGCTGCAACTCGTAGGTCACGCCGCCCACCGTCACCTGGCGCTCCTGCATCGTCTGGAGCATCGCGGCCTGCGTACGCGGCGGGGTGCGGTTGATTTCGTCCGCGAGCAGCAGGTTGCAGAAGACGGGGCCCTTCAGGAAAAGCTTCTCGCGCCGTCCGGAGGAGAGGTCCTCCTGGATGATGTCCGTGCCGGTGATGTCCGTCGGCATCAGGTCCGGCGTGAACTGGATGCGGTTGAAGGAAAGATGCACCGACTCCGCGAGGCTGCGCACCAGCAGCGTCTTCGCCAGGCCGGGAACACCGGTCAGCAGCGCGTGCTCGCCGCAGAAGAGAGCCAGCAGCACATCCTCCACCACGGACTTCTGGCCGATGATCGCCTTCGCGAGTTCGGCGCGCAGGCGCTCCACGCTGGTGGTCATGAATTGGGCCAGCTCTTCACCGGCGGCGGATTCGGTCGGGGCGGATGCGATCATAGGGAAAACGGACGGAGCGGTTGGAAATGATTTGGAACGAAACGGATGCTCAATTTTGTGCAGGAAACGGTGGCTTGAGGAGAAATTCCTCGGGGGTTTGCGGATTGGCGACAAAGGCCTCGCCAATTGGCAGGTCGAACCTGCGATCCAGCCGGGGTTTCGCGTTACACTGTTGAGCCACGGCAGAGACAGGACATAAAATCTTCAGGAATCTTACTGACGACGAATCTGGGCTACCGGGCGATCCACATTCATCGGAAAGACCTTCCATGAAGGGACGGCAGAGCAGGATGGATTCCAAGAATTCACCGGCGAACCGGTGGATCATCCATCCCGCAGGGCACGGGCGTCACGCTTCCTTTTCAGGGAAAGCGGATCTTCACCAACCACGCCGGCTGGCGGTGCCGCACGAGGAATAAGCAAGGGGTTGGCTTATCCTTTGGCATGGCCAACTACAAAGCCACGAGAGAGACGAGAACAGATGACGCTGATATTCGAGTCGGTGCAGACATCCAATGCGGACGGGGCGTTCATGATGTGGCGGAGGAGGATCGCGATCGCGGAGGAGATCGGGGTGAAGCGTACGGCGCGGGTCCTGAGGAAGCATGCGGACTCGGGGATTCTGGCGGTGTATCCGCTGGCGTGGAGAGGCGGGGCCGGTGCGCGCATCGCCACCGTGGCCACCGTCTGATCCACGGTCACCAGATTGCCAAAGGTCTCCGCGTCCACGCCCAGCACCTTCCACGGAAGCAGCGGCGTCCACTGCCCGTCAGGCTTGGGCGAGATGTCCTTCGTCACGGAGACCTCGAAGCGTATCGGACGGAGCCGTGCTTCGGCAGCCGCGCAAGAGAGCTGTATCTGTAGCTCGCCGGCATCCAGCGGCTGCACCACGGAGAAGATCGCCGTCTGCTCGGAAAGCTCCCCGCCATCCACGCTCCAGCCATTGCCTTCCGAGAAAAGACCGTCGATTGCCTGGGCAACCTCCTTCCCCTCCACCTCGTAGCTCGCCACCGCAGTCGCCCACTTCACCTGACCCGTCGGTGAATTCGCCGCCGCCCGTCGTGGACGCAGCAAGGAAAGCCAAGGGCAGGATCGTTAGGACAGCGCGGAAGGACATCGGGGCCAATCCAAGCACTCCCTAGTCCACCCGAATCCGGTGTCGAAAGAAAAGTGTGCCGCCGGTCCACGCACCCGGCCACTGGCACAAAAAAAACGGCCCCACAATGCCCGGAGGCATCGTGGGGCCGGTAAAATCCCGTCTCCGCACCGGAGCGGAGACGTCGGTCATCAGCAGGAGCGGCGGCGGCGCGAGAAGCCCAGCAGGCCCAGTGCGCCGAGCAGTGCCACGGATGGCTCCGGAATGGTATCCAGCTTGAAGTTGTCCACTTCCACCCAGTTGTCGCTGGTGTTCACGATGCCGAGGCCCAGCGTGTGACCGATGGCCAAACTGCCCGCCGGAATGGTGAAGGTGCCGCTGTAGCTCTGGCTGGACGCGGTGGCAAAGACCTCGGTGGCCGGCACCGGCAGCACATTCGTACCGTCGAAGTAAACCAGCGTGACCGTGTGGCTCAGGTTCCGCCCGCGGATGTGGTCCCAGGAGAAGCTGAGCATATCGCCCGCCTGGATGGTGTGGGACGTGAGATTGTAGATGGCATTCCCCGGCTGGAGGAAGGCGAAGCGGATGCCGTCCGGGCCGACCGGGGCAGCAGGCGCGGGCGACCAGACCTCGGTGCCGCTGTTGTTGAAGTTGGTCGCGACCGAGCTCCAGATGGTCCAGTTGTCCACTTCACCGGCAGCGGCTCCGTCGAATTGCGTCACCTTCTCGATGTAGCTCGTGTTCACGACGCCATCGACGGACTCGAAGCTGCCGTTGTTCACGGTGGACGAGATGAGGGTGACCGCGCTGGCGGCTCCGGTGGACAGGACAGTGGCGAGCAGGCCGGTGGCGAGGGCGGTCTTCATTGGGTGGGTCCCGAGGGATTTCATGATTTTCTTTCGCAGGTTGGAGGCGGCATCAGGGGGAGCCGGTCTCACTCAGGATCATGCCCCGCGCCGTCCTCCCGGCCTACCTACCCGACCCAGTAGGAATGGTGTCCCACTTTTCGGCGACCTCATCGCGAGCCTCCCCGCGTGCACCCATCACGCCAAAGAATACATGATAAATACCATATCATCCATTCCTCTTCCCCCTCTCATTCGCAATAGTGGGAGACTGTTACTGGCCAATCTCCGCGCGTCTCGGACCGCGATGAAAGGACCCCGCGGTGGCGGCCAAGAACACAAAAACCCGGACCCACCCGAAAAATGCCAACGAAGAAGAAATGGACCCGCCATCCCCGGCCACGGCACCGGGGCTTCGCCCTCGTCATCACCCTGTCGCTGATGGTGATCGTGACGATCCTCTGCGTGGGGCTTCTCAGCCTTTCCTCGATCTCCCTGCGGAGCGGTTCCCACGGCGAGGCGATGGCGATCGCCCGTGCGAATGCCCGCCTCTCGCTCGCCCTGGCGATCGGCCAACTCCAGAAGCAGGCGGGCCACGATACCCGCGTCACCGCGAGAGCGGACATCCTCGACGAGGATAATCCGATGGTGCTCGGCACCTGGAAGAGCTGGGAAGGCATAGACCATGAGTCGAACGGAACCTTCGCCGGACGCCCGATCTCACCCGGGAACTACAAGAGCGCGAAGGAAGCGCGTTTCCAAGGCTGGCTGACCTCGTCGAATTTCGACCCGGCGGACCTGCAGAACCTGCCCGACACTCAGGCTGGCAATGGCAAGGCGGCACTGGTCGGAAAAGGCTCCATTGGGACGAAGGCCGGCAGCGAGAAAGCTCAGATCCATCTCTCCCCGCTTTCCATCGACGCCAGCGGACAATCCGGCGGCATCGCGTGGTGGACCGGCGGCGAGAACCAGAAGGCACGCTTGCCTAAGCCCGTTCGCCCGGAAGCGGAGGATTCCCCGGGGAGCTGGGCAGCCGTGGCCAAGTCTCACTCGGTGGCGGATCCGAAGCCCTTCGGACTGGAGAACCTGCTCGGCAATGCCGCGCTGGCCGACAAGGCATTCACCCTGCGGCAGGCGGATCTGATCGCCACCGCGGATGAGGCAAAGGCATCCGTGGATCATTTCCACGATCTCTCCGCGGTCTCCGTGGGCCTGCTGACGAATACCGCCACGGGTGGATGGCGGAAGGACATGTCGCTGCTCACGGAAGCTTGGTCGAACCAGCCATCCTCCCGGCTGCCGCTCTTCCGCCTGACCCCGCAGAAGGAAACCTCCGTGGGACGCCCCACGGCCAGCAGCCCCTTTGCCACCGGCTCGATGATCTATCCATGGGCCGCCTATCGCAGCGGCACCGCGCCCATCTACCAGCTCGGTGCGGTCAGCAGTTGGGAAAATCTCGTGAACTACGCGACCTTCTACAAGCGTGTCAGCACGACTTCCACGGGGCGTTTCTCCACGACTTCCTACTCCACGGCCATCTCGGGCAATGCCTTCAATTTCATCCACAAGGTGCGCATCCTGCCGGTGATCGCACGCATCCAGTGGATCTTTTCCCACTCCGCCGCCACGACCGCGGGAGCCACCGGTGACGCGCTGCTGGAGCCGCGCCTGCTGATCACGCCGGTCATCACGATGTGGAATCCCTACAACGTGGAGATCAGCCTGCCCACTGGCAACGACACGAATCCCTGCCTGGCCTTCATCCTCGACCAACCCTTCCCCACCGCGCTGAAGTACTACATCAACGGCGTGCCGAACTCGAAGTTCAACGCCGTGATGGGTGATGCCATCACCAACCAGCCCAGCCTGGGCGTGCCCCGGATGCGCTACAGCATCGCGACGATGACGGCCATGAAGCCAGGCGAGGTCCGGGTATTCAGCCCCACCAACACCACGCCCGTGCCATCCGGCACCACCGTGCCGCTGAAGGTGGGCTATCGGACTGGCGGAGGAAACTACTACGCCGTAAAGAACGACCAGGGAGCTGCGATGGCATTGCCTGGCGGCACCACCATCAAGGCGGATGCCCGGTTCGACACGGAGCACAACCAGTATGCGGAACTCACCAAGCCGGGCGTCGGCGTGGTGCTCGACATGCAGGTCGCCGGTTCCACCGACCTCGCCTACCGTGGCATCTGCACCAGCGCGGTCGCGCAGCAGCTCTACACGCCGCTCAACGGGCTGGCAGAGGCCACCCTCAATGACAGCAAAACGACCCCGAAGCCCTTCCTCTCCACCATGTTCGGCGTGCGGATGGCCAGCCGGACCCACATCGCGGCGAAGGGCTTCGTCCAGTCCAGCCCGATGGTGAACTACACCGCCATGGGCAAGGACGACGTGGAGTGGAGCATCCGCCGCCGCTACGCCGGAACGGACCACCCGGTGAATTCCCCCTTCGACTTCAGCTTCGTGGCGCACACGCCCACCGGCGACAGCCTGCTGCCGACCGACGATGGAAGCCGCGGCCACATCGTGACGGGATTCACGAAGAGCGACGGCCTTTCCCGCTGCATCATTGCGGAACTGCCGACGCGCCCGATCACCTCCCTCGGCGAGTTGGTGAATTGGGACCTGCGCTTTGACAATCCCATCCCGCCCTTTGCCCTGAACATCATCGGCAACTCGGACGCGAGCCCGCTGCTGCCCGCAAATGCCGTCTATAACGCCGCCGACAAGGGCCTGGCGACCAACCTGCAGTACGATGACTCCTACTGCGCGAATCACCTGCTCTTCGACGACTGGTTCTTCTCCTCCATCGCCCCGGACCCGAAGGAATTCGGCAACAATGGAAGGAACCAGCGCACCGTCTTCACCGATCTCATCTCCGGCCTGAAGGCGCTCCCGAACGCCGCTTACAAGCCCATCACGGAAGACCTGGCTGCAGGTTCCTCCGGGGACTCCTCGGCAGCCGCCAAGCTCTACACCGACCAGGTCGCGAAGGTGGACTCGTGGAAGAGGATCGCATCGCGACTGGAGGTCGAGGGCATGTTCAATGTGAACTCCACCTCGGTCCGTGCGTGGCGTGCGCTGCTCGGCCATGCGCGCAATCATTCCGTTCCCCAGTATAACGAGGCGGGCACCTCCTGGAACACGAAGCTGACCTCCGGAAAGGACCATCCCGTGACGCGCTTCAGCATCGCGGGAGATGGCGCGCCGGGAGAATCCAGCACCTCCGGATCCTTCCCCGAGGCGAATGAATTCGCGGGCTACCGGACCCTGGACGATGATTTCCTCGACGCTCTGGCGGAGGAAGTGGTCGCACAGGTGCGCCTCCGCGGCCCCTTCCTTTCGCTTTCGGAATTCGTCAACCGGCAGTTGTCCTCGGGCAATCTCGCCTTGGCCGGGGCCTTGCAGACGGCGATCAACGAAACCGCGTCCAAGTCCTCGAACAACATCTTCGCGAACGTTCAGGGGCTCTCGAGCGCATCGCTGGCGGAGCCGAAGGCCACCGCCGCCGCCGGCTACAAGTTCCCCGAAGCTGCCGTGGGCTACAGCGGCTACGGCCTGCCCGGCTGGACACGCCAGGCGGACATCCTCCGCCCGATCGCCCCCGTATTGACCGCCCGCGACGACACCTTCACCGTGCGCGGCTACGGCGATGCGCGAGACAGCAGCGGCAAGATCCTTGCCACCGCCGTCTGCGAAGCCGTGGTGGTCCGCACCCGGGAATTCATCAATCCGAGTGAATCCGCCGACATCCTCACCGAGCCGAAGGAAGCCGAGAACGTCATCTTCGGCCGCCGCTTCAAGCAGGTTTCCTTCCGCTGGCTGAAGTCGGAGGAGGTGTGAGCATGGCTGGTGGCGGCAAGGGCAAGGCCAGCCAAACCTCCAAAGCCGGCGCCACCCCCATAGTGGTCCGCACGCTCCGCGTGCGGCCGAAGCACCAAGGCAGCAGACCTCACTCCGGACTCCCGGACCAGCAAACCCTGGCAGCGGACCCCACCCACTGCCTCCCCGACCGGTGAACCGCACGCGGAGCGATGCGGACCACCTTTCCGGGTCGCAGATGATTGCCGCTTCCCCCTTGCCTTTCCAGCCGGGATGGACCGTCATCCCGCGGTCATGTCCGCTTTGCTTTCCGCCAATGAACTCCGGCTTTCCTATGGCTACCAGACGCTGCTGGATGGCGTGACGCTTGCCGTCTCGGCAGGGGAGAAGGTCGGGCTGGTGGGGCGCAACGGCTGCGGGAAGACCTCGCTGCTGAAAATCCTGACCGGCTCACAACGAGCAGACTCCGGGGAGATCTCGCTGCGGCGCGCGCTGCGCGTGGGCTATCTGCCTCAGGAATTCGAGCTCGATCCGGAATTGAGCGTCCACGAAAACATCGCGGCAGGCGCGGCGGACGTGGTGGAGGCGATCCGCCGCTATGAAGAGGGCGATGGCTCGGAGGTGGAGCTGGCAGACCTGCTCCACCTGATCGACCACGCGGATGGCTGGAACCTGGACGCGCGGATTAAGGCGACGGCCACGGCGCTCGGCACGCCGCCGCTGGAGACGTCGGTCGGCCCGCTTTCCGGCGGGGAAAAGCGCCGTGTGGCCCTGTGCCGCGCGCTGGCATCGCAGCCGGACCTGCTGCTGCTGGACGAGCCGACGAACCACCTGGACGCGGACTCGATCCGGTGGCTGGAGGATTTCCTGAAGACCTATTCGGGCGCGGTCATCTTCGTCACTCACGACCGCTATTTCCTCGATGTGATCGCCACGCGCATCATCGAGATCGACAATGGCAAGGCCTACTCGCACCCGGGTAACTACACCGCGTATCTGGAGTCAAAGGCGGTGCGCCAGCAGATCGCCGAGCAGACGGAGCGGCGCCGCCAGCGCTTCCTGCGCGAGGAGCTGGACTGGGTGCGCTCCGGGGTGAAGGCGCGCGGCACGAAGTCCCGGCACCGGCTGGACCAATACTACGAGATCGAGGGCATGGAAGCCCCGCCCGAGGAGCGCGAGATGGACATGCTCATCCCTCCCCCGCCCCAGCTCGGCAATACCGTGGTGGAACTGGAAGGCGCGGGCGTGAACGTCGGCACCGCGGCTTCCCCGCGCTGGCTCTTCCGCCATCTGGACCTGAAGCTGGAGCCCGGCCAGTGCACCGGCATCGTGGGCCGGAATGGCGTGGGCAAGACGACGCTGCTGAAAGTCTGCCTCGGCCAATTGGAGCCGACCGAAGGCACCGCCGTGGTCGGGAAAAAGGTGCGGATCAACTACATCGACCAGACGCGCATGGCGCTGGATGCGGAGGGTTCGCTGCTCGACGAGATTTCCGACGGGAACGAGAAGCTTCAATTCGGCGAGCAGACGCTCGGCGCGCGCGCCTACCTGCGACGCTTCCTCTTCGACGACCGCCGCATCAACGAGCGCGTGGACCTGCTCTCCGGTGGCGAGCGCGCGCGGCTGATGCTGGCAAAGGTGCTGAAGACCGGCGGCAACGTGCTGGTGCTGGACGAGCCGACCAATGATCTGGACCTGCCCTCGCTCCGCATGCTGGAGGAGGCGCTGGCGGACTTCGATGGCTCGGTGCTGGTCGTCTCCCACGACCGCTATTTCCTCGACCGGATCTGCGACCAGATCATCGCCTTCGAGGACGGCGGGGTGAAGGTGCAGCCGGGGAACTACTCCTACTACCTGGAGAAGCGCCAGGCGCGCGAGCAGGTGGAGCGCCTCCACGCGCAGGCGGCAGCACGCGATGCCGCGGCACGCCAGAAAGCGGTCGCCCCGGCATCGACGAAGCCGCGCAAGCTGACGCTGGCCGAGCGCAAGGAACTGGAAGGCATGGAAGAGGCCATCCTGCTCGCGGAGGAGTCCGTGGCGGAGCTGGAAGCCAAGCTGAACGACCCGGAATTCCAGAAGAACTACGCGGAGATCCCCGCAACCGTCGCCAAGCTGGACGAGGTCAAGGCAGGCGTGGTGAAGCTCTACGCCCGCTGGGAAGAGCTGGAGGCGGTGAATGCGGGTGCAGGCTCCTGACCCGTCCTCCACCCGCGATCAGCGCTTCCGTGCCGCGGCGGTGATCTCCGCCACCAGGCGGTGCAGCACCAGCCGGTGATCCAGCCCGGTGGTGACCAGCGAGCGGTCCGCACGCAGCGCGGACTCCATCGCACCGCGGAGGCCCTCGAGCGTGAATTGGTCGGCACCGCGCAGGCAGAGGAAGAGCGGATAGACATTCACGCCGCCCGCTTTCTTCTGCGGCAGCCACAGGCGCTCCATCTCCGGCATGCGGTCGATGGCGGCGGCGAAGTCGCGGTAGTTCCGCGTCGGCAGCTTCTTCTCAGAAAGCACCTTCGCCATGAAAAGGTTCCGCACCGTCGGGATGATCGACGCGCGCATCAGGCCGATGGCATTTTCACCGCGCTCGAGCTGCTGGTCGATGAGTTCCAGCGCGCGCGCGGCATCGCCATTCTGAAGGGCATTCCCGATTTCGAAGACCACGCCCGCGCGGCTGAGCGGCACCATCCGGCGCACGTCCTCCGGCGTTACATCGCGACGGTCCGGGCCGAGGTAGAGGTCGATCTTCTCCAGCTCGTTCCCGATCTGGCGGGTGGCCTCCCCGGCCAGCATCACGAAGAGCTCCAGCGCATCATCGCTGAAGCGCAGTCCGAGCTCCTTCGCGCGCTTTTCCACGATGGCGATGACCTCGTCCTGCCAGCCGTCGCGGGAGGTGTCGATCTTGTCGTAGGCCCTGACCTGGGCACCCTTTTCGAGGAATTTCCAGAAGGCGCGGCGCTTGTCGATGCCGGTGGCGCTCAGGAGGAAGGTGATGCCATCCGGCAGGCCGGCTTCCAGGCAGCCCTTCAGCGACTCGACTCCGGAGAGCGTGCGCTCGGAGCGGCCGGTGACATCGTCGAGGAGGAAGCTGGCGTTCTTCAGCCACACCACCTTTTGCCCGAAGAAGGGCAGCGTCAGCAGCGCCTCCACGACCGAGCGGCAGATCTGGAAGGCACCCTCGGAATTGTCCGCCGTGCCCTCGATGGTCTCGTGGGTGAAGCCGTCGTCGATGCCGCCCGTGAGCTCCCGGTGCAGGCGCAGGGACTCCTCCTTCACGCGCCCCTCGTCGCTGCCGACGATGGCGTAGATTTTCGTGCTCGCAGTGACGGCCACGCCGCTGGTGTACGCGGAGGACGGAGGGGCGGGAAACAAAAAGTGCCCGGCCGTCAGGACGACCGGGCACCGAACGAATCAACCGGGAAAGATCGATCAGGCCTTGATCGGCTTCACGCCGTACTCGGCGGGAGAGATCAGGGCGTCGTCATTCTTGTCCATCTTGTCGAAGGCGCGGAAGATGGTGGAAGGAGTCGACGGCGGGAAGAGGCGGGTCGCTTCGAATTCCTCGATGTCGAGGAAGCCGTCTTCACTCGTGTCGGCTGCGTCGAAGATCTGGCCCTTGGTCGGCTTGATCTTGCGACCACCGCCGTACTCGATGAATTCTTCGAGAAGGATGCCGCGCTCCGGGACCACGATGATGGCACCGCGATCAGCGATCACGTCGAGGTCGGTTGCCATGATGTCGAAGCGGATCTGGGTCACGATCGGGCGCGGGTTTCCGCCGATGGACTTGGAGAATTCTTCGTAATCGAGGACACCATCACCATCCACGTCGGCTTCGACGAAGAGCTTGGTGTAGACAACTTGCTTGAAGGTCTTGCGGGCTGGAACGGGTTCCGGGGTCGGGGAGCCACCGAAGGCCGGGACGGCTAGGGCAATGACACTGAGGAGGAGAGCAGATTTAATCATGCGGGGCGCATTTACGTGACTTTAGCGCCAGATTGTCAACCGGCGTGTTAAGCCATCCTGATAATCATGCAAAGTGCCTTCACATGTCCGTTGGGAATCCCGGCGGACGCGGCTTTTCCTCGCCCGCTTTCTTCCGTTCGCGGGCCTCGCGGAAGAATCCCTGTACGAGCCCGAGGCATTCCTCGCCCATGACGCCGGAGACCACCTCGCAGCGGTGGTTGAGCGGCGGGCAGGAGTTCAGCAGATTGATCCATCCCCCGGCAGCCCCTGCCTTCGGATCGCCGCAGCCGAAGACCACGCGCTCCGGCCTGCAGTGGACGATCGCCCCGGCGCACATCGGGCACGGCTCCTTCGTCACGTAAAGCGTGCATTTTTCCAGCCGCCAGTCACCGATGGCATTCTGGGCTGCAGTCAGGGCCAGCATCTCCGCGTGGGCGGTGGCGTCGCGCAGGGTCTCCACCTGGTTCCACGCGCGGGAGATGATCTTCCCCTCGCGGACGATCACGCAGCCGATGGGCACCTCGGTGGCGGCGTAGGCCTTCCGCGCCTCGCGCAGGGCCTGCCCCATGAAATACTCGTCACTGCCCAGGTCGATGATCCCGCTCACGGGCCGAGCAATAGGCAGCGCCGGAAAAGATCCAAGCGCCAAGACCGGCCGCGAGACCGTCGTCTCACGCCTGCCAGGTCTGGTCGATGAAGGCGACCAGCGTCGGGATGGCGAGATCGAGGGTCTTGCCGGTGTCCTCGTAGGCCTTTCGCCCCATGCCAATGGGATCCGGCACGTCCGCCGCCACGCCACGGCCTGGGATCTCCACGAATTCACAAACGAGGTAGAACTTGTCCGAATACTCCGGGAAGAGATTCTCCAGAGCCTCGAGATGACCCGAGGTCATGGCAAAGACGTGGGTCGCATTCTCCAGCAGTTCCGGGGAGACTGGCTGGCTGGAGAAGCCATCGAGCGTGATGCCGCGGCCGGAGAGGAATTTCACCGTC
Source organism: Luteolibacter flavescens (assembly GCF_025950085.1). Classification (NCBI taxonomy): domain Bacteria; kingdom Pseudomonadati; phylum Verrucomicrobiota; class Verrucomicrobiia; order Verrucomicrobiales; family Verrucomicrobiaceae; genus Neoluteolibacter; species Neoluteolibacter flavescens. The sequence continues at coordinate 129,595 of NZ_JAPDDS010000009.1, read as the reverse complement.
TCAGGATTCGGGCTGTCGCCGGGATAGGCGGCCACGCCGGCGGAGGCGACCGTGAAGTCCCCGCGGCTCTCCACCGCCTTGCGGAACATGCCCTCGGCCATCGGGCTGCGGCAGGTGTTTCCCGTGCAGACGAAAAGGACCGATTTGCTGGAGGACATCGCGCGCACCCTGCCCCCTACTGCCCGTGCGGTCAAGGCGGGTGGCGAGGAGCTTGCGGATGAGATTCCGGACGTTGTTAGTCGATTTCCCGGAAAGCGCCCTTCCCCCGGTGCCGCGGGACTGCTACAGCGCGCGTGGCATGACCTTGGAGGAAGCACGGCGCATACTCGGATTGTCCGCGGACGATGACGTGAATAACCGGCTGGGGGAGTTTTCCGCCGCGCGGGAGAGAATCGCGGACATGGTCCGTGGCGCGCCGAATGATGTCCTGGCGATGCGCTATCAGGACGGGCTCGTGGAATTCGACAAGGCGCTGGCAGTCCTGCGCGAGGAGTCGGAAAAGGAGCCGGAGGACGTGATCCGAGCCCGCGAATGGATGACGGCTGCCCGCGGTGGCACCGCGGATGAGCCCAAGGCCGGACCCGTCGCGGAAGCCGGGCAGGAGAAGGAGGATAAGTCCGACGAGAAGTCGGCTGCTCCCGCTGAAGCCGCTGCGACCACCCCTCCCGCACCGGCCCCACCTTCCCCCGCAGCCAAGGCCCCGGAACCGAAGCCGGAGGCTGGAGAAAGCGACGCGGATCCGGATCCGAATGCGGAAGAGGACGAGGAAAAGCGCAGCGTCGCTTCGCGGATTTTCTCCACTTTGGTGATCCTGCTCGTGCTGACCACCATCGGGGGCGCGCTCTATGCGTGGCACCTGGCCGACCAGAAGGTGCGCACGACCGAGCGGCTTGCGTTTTTGGAACGCATGGGCGCGAAGATGATCGAGTCCCGCCGCTGGCCGGAAGCGACCGCCGCCTACGATGAGATCGACCACCTCCGCCCCGGCACGAAGGCCGCCGAGGTGGGACGCCGCAGCATCGAGGCGGGCATGGTGGAAGAGCAGGAGCAATTCGTGGGCTACTTGTCCGGCGAGGCGACGAGTGCCTTCGACCTGGGCCACCTCGACGTCGCGATCGAGGCCGCTCGCAAGGTGCTGGAGAAGTATCCGAACCAGAAGGAAATGGCCGAGCTGCTCCAGAAGGCCGAGGACGCCCGCACCACCCAGGCCCGCGAGGCGCTGGTGACGGCCACTTCCGACGCCATCCAGAAGCGCCGCTGGGACGAGGCGGAGCACAAGGCCAACCAGCTCGCATCCTCCTTCCCCGGCGATCCCGAGGGAAATGCGCTGCTCGCCGAGATCCGCGCGGGCCGGGACAAGGAAACCAGAGAGCGCCAGCGCGCCCGCGAGCTCTACGACGCCGCCCGCCAGCGGGACACCGGCACCTTTGACAAAACGGCCTACGAGTGGCTGCGCGAGGCGACCGGGCTCTCTCCCGATGACGAGGAGATCGCCGCGCTCTACGAAAAGATCGCCTCCTACACCCGCACCATCCAGGTGCCGGGCGACTACCCGCAACTCGCCGACGCCATCGCCTCCGCCCGTGACCGCGACCGTATCGTGGTGGCAGAGGGGACCTACACCGGGCCGCTGATCGTGGACAAGGTCATCACCCTCGAGGGTGCGGGCCGCGACAAAACCTTCGTGGAAGTGGAAGCCAGCGAGAGCACCGCCGCCACCTTCAGCCGGCAATCGTCAGGCACCCGGGTCAGCGGCATCACCTTCCGCCACCGCGGCTTCGAGGCCGGGGAGGATCGCTTCTCGGCACTGCTGGTGCGAGGCGCGGAGGTCACGCTGACCGACTGCCGCGCGGCGGATTCCGCGGGGCACGGGCTGGCCGTGGTCGAGGCCGGGCAGGTGAGCGCCACCCGCTGCCTCTTTGAGAACAACGGCTGGGACGGCGTGGCCGTGCGCGGGGCTGGCAGCCGCATCGAATTCTCCGAGTGCGAGGCCGTTGGGAACATCGGCCACGGCTTCGACCTCTGGGACGGCGGCTCCGCGGCCATCCACCAGAGCATCGCCCGCGACAACAGCGGCAACGGCATCGTGGTCGGCACCACCGCGGACAATATCGTCATCGGCAACTGCGACCTGCGCGCGAACCGCGAGTACGGGATCGTGGTGGCAAATGCCGGCTCCGGCCGCATCCACGGAAACCGCTGCCGCGAGAACCTGATCGGCGGCATGGCCGTCCGCGTCACCGCCGCGCGACTGATCTTCGAGAACAACGTCTTGGAAAAGAACGAGGGGCCCGGCCTATCGCTGGAGCGGGGCCTGGATCCGCAGGCCTTCTCTTCCAATACCGCCACCGGCAACTCGGGCGGCCAGAATGTCCTGACCAATGGGGACTTCGCCCATGGCAACTAGTGTCCCGTTAGGCTAGTTTGCCACAATAGCTATCGATCTTCCCGAAGGTCCTGTCCGCTGTGGCTGTCCAGCGGAAGGATTCGGAGACTTGGTCGTAGGAGGCTACATACCTCGCGAAGGTCAGCCACGCTTGGCGGAGAAGCGTTCCACCTGCTTCAGCCGACTGGAATGCGCGGGAATGAAGGGAAGCCGCCATGGTGGGTGGCACAGGAATTCGAAGAACCACTGCAGGGGCCGGGGACCTGAGCAGAACAGCCTCTGCCCTCCGGGCTTTGGCCTGGGGCGTCTTCCTTGCCTCAGCCATGCGGGTGAGTTCGTCCCGCTCCTTCCTTCTCAACACCAGTCGCAACGTCGATCACCCAAGGGGTAAACGAGGACAAAAATAACAGCATCACCTGTTCCGGAAAGAACCAACCGAAGGGGATACTAGGAGAAATCCTAGGGCGGGTGTCGTTGACCCCTCTCAGGAGGGTGGCTAGTTTCTCGACTTGAATAAGTTTGGTGGAACCTGAGGAATTGCATTTTGCAATCACCTCTTCTTCTCCCCGTCCACGAAAAAAAATATCCATGTCTCAACACCACATCCTGCCACTCCTCGGCTTCCTCGCCTTGGCAAGTATCGCCCCCGGCGCGGTCGTCATCAACAACTCGGTCAATCGCGCCCCGGCGGGCGGCACCCCGGGCGCGGCCCACGACCCTTCGACTTCCGGCACCCCCAACCAATTCTCCGCCTCCAGCTCGGATTTGATACAAGGAATGACCCCCACGGTGACTTATACCGGTGGAACTGGTTCACCGACCACCGAAGGTTCCGCCGGCTCGGCAGTCTGGACCAACGGCTCGATCACCACGGTTTACGGCGGAGTGCCCGACGCCACCGCACACGCCGCCTATGGAGTGGTGAATGGGACGGTCGGCACATCCAACATCGACACCTTCGTGACCTACGACCTCGGATCGCTGTTCAATCTTACCGAGGTCAACGTGTTCACCGGCTGGAACGACTCGGGCCGCGACGACAGCTCGTTCAACCTGCTCGTGTCAGTCGATGGCATCACCTTTAGTTTGATCGCCGGTTATGCAAAGGGACCGGATGACACCGGGACTTACACCACGCCCGTCACCAACCGTCACAGCATTGTCGATGACGGCGGGGCCGCTATTGCCACCGGAGTCCGATTCGTTCAGTTGCAATTTACGGATAGCGACAATGGCCACGCCGGCATGCTCGAAGTGGACGTCTTCGGTGCCGCCGTGCCCGAGCCCGGCGCCGCCCTCTTGGTCGGACTGGGCGGATTGGCAGCCATGGCCCGCCGCCGCCGCGGCTGATCGACCGGAAAAGTCAGCTTCCTTCCTAAGGCGATCCGGCGGCACCGCGGCCCCGGGTCGCCTTTCTTTTTTGGCTCTCAAGGTCGGTCGTCCAAAAGCCATAAGGACGACAGGAACCTCAATGCCTCTATTGAAACGAACTAGACTGACGGCACACTAGGAAATCGCCCCATGAAAGAGGACTGACAGCCTTGCAAGATTTGCAGGCAAGTTTGCAAGACCTTCCGGATATGCCACCTATCCGATTCTCCCACGAAATTCGCGATATTAATCATATCATTGGAAATCAGGGAGATGTAGCACGTCGCCAAATTTTGGCACGAGGATTGCCATTACATAGGCGTTCTCTGGGGAGAGAACTGTCGACCCTTCGGGGTCTTAACTCGACCCGCATGATAGGCGATGCTGCGCGCGCGGTAAGTCTGTTGTGCGGGTCGATGTTTTTTCAGGGCATCGCTGCCATGAGGCTACCCGCTCGAACCGAACCACACGAGCCCGCGTGCTGGCGGCCCCCGTCCTTCCCGGGAGCATGGTGAGGACAGGGAACCGCCTTCGTCGGTGGAATGCCACACGCGCAATCCCTTGCAGGCCCGCGCCCGTGACTCCGATGGGGCCGCCGCAGTGCATGAAACGGGCCAAGCCCCGGCGGATCGCCGTTCCGTCACAGGGACCTTGAGCCCCGTGGGAAACGAGGCAAGTAGCAGGGGCAAATCCCCGCCTTTCCCGTGCGCCCGCCCCTTCACCGCTGGATCTCCTTTTGGCTCGGCCTGTTCGTCATCGTCTTCGTCGGCTGGGCCTGGTGGGATTCCCATCGCTACTACTCCACCCTCATCTGGGTCGGGAAGGGCTTCGCGTGGAATGGCGCGGGGATGGCTGGCATCAGCAGGAATGATTTCCTGGCACCCGATTCCTTCGAATTTGCGGTCTCGCGCGCACCTCTGGGCACCGTCTGGCTGCCGGGCATCCGGGCGAAGTTCCCGACCTTCGCGGTGGCACATTGGGCCGTGATGCTTTCCTTCGCCCTGCCATGGTTCAGGTGGCTGGCATGGCGCTGGCACCGACTGGGAAAGCTCCAGGCAGAGGCCCCTCCTGATGACGGAAGCCGCTGAAAACCCGCGCCCGCTGGGAAACCAATTCGCCCATACGCAACTTTTCCGGAAGTCTTACAGCCTATCTCACAACCGCGGATTGACAGAACCCCCAAGCAGGCTATCCGCTGGCTTGTGCTTCAACGCATCATCCACCTAACGGCCGCATTGGCTCTCGCGCCGCTCGCACCCGCGCAGGATTGGGAGCGCGAGGATGTGACCTTCGAAAAGATCGACGAGCGCGCCCGCGACCTGGCGGCCCAGCCCTACGCCGCTCCTGACAAGGAGGCGCTGCCGGACTGGATGAAGAATCTTTCCTACGACCAGTATCGCGACATCCGCTTCATCCCGGAGCGCTCCCTGTGGGCGGCGGAGAACCTCCCCTTCCGCGCGATGCTCTTCCACCCCGGCTACCTTTTCCGCGAGCCGGTGGGGATCAACGAATTCACGGACACGCACGTCCAGCGCATCCGGCTGACGGATGCCTTCTTCAACTACGGGCCGCTGGTGCCGCAGCGCGGTGACCTGCCGCCGGATGCGGGCTACGCGGGCTTCCGACTGCACCACCCGCTGAACCGCCCGGACTACTACGACGAGCTGGCCGTCTTCCAAGGCGCGAGCTATTGGCGCGCGCTGGGGAAGAACCAGCGCTACGGCATCTCCGCCCGCGGCATCGCCGTGGACACCGGCGTCGATGGCGCGCAGGAGGAATTCCCCCGCTTCCGCGAGTTCTGGCTGCGCAAGCCGGTGGCGGACAACAAGGCGGTGATGTTCTTCGGCCTGCTCGACGGCCCGTCCTACACGGGTGCCTACGGCTTCCTCATCCAACCGGGCGACGACACGGTGATGACGGTGCGCGCGGCTCTCTACGCCCGTCAGGGGGTGAAGCGCCTCGGCCTCGCTCCGATGTCGAGCATGTTCTGGTTCGGCGAGAATTCACGGAAGCGCTTCGATGACTTCCGCCCGGAGGTCCATGACTCGGACGGCCTGGCCATCCGCATGGGCAGCGGCGAGCGGATCTGGCGCCCGATTTCGAACGACACCGGCAGGCTGGAGTTCAGCGTCTTCCCGATGGACAAGTGCGGTGGCTTCGGACTGCTGCAGCGTGACCGCCGCTTCGCCGCCTACGAGGATGGCGAGGCGAACTACGAAAAGCGTCCCTCACTGTGGATCGAGCCGACCAGCGACTGGGGCTCCGGCCGCGTGGTGCTGATGGAAATCCCCACGCACAACGAGCTCGCCGACAACGTGGTGGCCATGTGGGAGCCCTCCCACATCCCGAAGCCCGGCGAACGCATCGAGCTGACCTACAAGCAGCACTGGACCATGGCCCCGGACCCTGCCGACGCGGGCGGCTACGTGGTGGCGACCCGCACCGGCCTGCACGACTGGCAGCCGGAGCAGCGGACCGTGGTGGTGGAATTCGCAGGTGGCCGCCTTGAGAAATGGGAGGGCGATCCTCCGGAGGCCGTCATCACCGCGCTCGGCGACTCCGGCGCGAAGATCAAGATCCAGGGCACCGCGGTGCAGCCGCTGCCGGAGGGTCACTGGCGCGTCGCCTTCCAGATCGCTCCCGCCACCGAGGGCGGAAAACTCGCGGACGTGGGTCCGCTGGAGTTGCGCTGCAGCCTGAAAAAAGGAGAGGATTTCCTGACCGAGACATGGGCCTACCGCATCATCCCCTAGAGACGCTGCGACCGCTGAGCGAGTCCGAGCTTTCGGAATGGGAGGAGGCCTACGCCGCCGTGGAGGCCTATCTCCAGGCGCTGCGCCTGCGGAATCGCCTGCTGGTGGCGGAACTGGTGCGCGCGATCCTGTGGCGCGCCTCCGCCCGTGGCGCAAAGGAGCCCGGCACCCCTGCCCGTGTGCTGGCCATGGAGGAGACCCTCACGGAGATCGCCACGTGGACGCAGGATGTGCTGGAGGAGCCGCTGGAACACCGCCGCCTCGCTGCCCGCGGTCGCCTCGCTCTGCTGCTGGCGGACATGCCGGGGAAGTGGCAGGGCGTCTTCCTGACCCCGCAGCCGTGGCCTCCCGCCTTCACCGAGGCCATGCGGAAGAGCTACCTCGCCGCCGGCCCGCAATTTGCCCAGCTCACCATGCTGCCGCAGCCGCTGGAGCTGAATGTGATCGGCGAGGGTGCCGCGCGGTGGTGGGAAACGATGGATCGCCGCCCGATCGTGCGGAAGATGTTCGCCGTCTTCGCGCTCGCCCTGATCGGGGCATTCCTCTGGTTCATCTATTTCTAAGCGATGGCCGATACCTCCCCTGATTCACCCCGGCAGGTCCGGCCCTTCTTCAGTCCCTTCCGCGCGGGGCTGCGCCGGCTCGTCTTCTTCGGCAGCGTCGCCCTCGTCAATATCGGCGCCACCTACTGGCTCTACGACATCTTCGAGCGCATGGGCGTGCACCGCGCCCACGGCCTGCTGCTGATCGTCTTCTTCATCCTGAATGGCCTGCTGGTGCTGGGGTCCTTTCACGCCATCTTCGGCGCGTGGGACATCCTGCTGGGGAGGAAGCAGGCGGTGCGCATCACGAAGCTCGCCGAGCAATCCGGCGACGGCCCCCTCACCCGCCGCTACGCGGTGGTGATGCCCGTTTACAACGAGGACAGCAGCCGCTTCTGCGCGCGCATCGAGGCGATCTACCGCTCGATCGAGGCGACGGGGCAGATCGAGCACTACGACTTTTTCATCCTCAGCGACACCCGCGACCTGGACCTGTGGGTGCTGGAGGAGACGGCGTGGACGAACCTGTGCCGGAAGCTCGGCGGCTTCGGCCGCATCTACTACAGGCGTCGTAAGATCAACTCGAACCGCAAGGCGGGCAACATCGGCGACTTCGTCCGCACCTGGGGTGGCGGCTACGAGGCGATGGTGGTGCTGGATGCGGACAGCCTCATGGACGGCGGGGACATCGTGAAGATGACCCGCGTGATGGAGGCGTATCCGAATCTCGGCATCCTCCAGACCCCGCCGAAGCTCATCCGCGGGGCATCCATTTTCACCCGCCTGCAACAGTTCGCCATGCGGCTATACGGGCCGCTCTTCATCCGCGGGCTGAATTGGTGGCAGCTCGGCGGCGGCAGCTACTGGGGTCACAATGCGCTCATCCGCGTGAAGCCTTTCTCGGACTTCTGCGAACTGCCGGACCTGCCGGGCCGCGAACCCTTCGGCGGGAAGATCCTCTCGCACGACTTCGTGGAGGCCGCGCTGATGGTCTCGCAGGGCTGGGAAGTGTGGCTCGCCTGGGACATCGAGGGCACCTACGAGGAAGCCCCGCCGACGCTGATCGACCACCTGAAGCGCGACCGCCGCTGGTGCCAGGGGAATCTCCAGCACCTGTGGCTGATCTTTGCCCGCAAGCTGCCGCTGACCGTGCGTGCCCACCTTTTCATGGGCATCATGGCATACCTCGGCAGCCCGCTGTGGTTCCTCTTCCTCATCTTCGGCACTTGGGTGGCGTGGGATCGCGCGGGTAGCGACCTGAGCAACTACACCTTCGACGGCACCACTGTGGACCGTTGGCTGAATATCGACGGCACCACGCAGAGCCTGATCCTCACGGGCTTCATTTTTGCCCTGCTCTTCCTGCCGAAGATCCTCGCAGTGATCGGCGCCATCCTCGTCCCGCGCGTGCGGCGGTCCTTCGGCGGCATGATCCCGCTGGTGATCGGCTCGCTGATCGAGACGGTGCTCTCCATGCTGCTCGCACCGTGCGTGATGGTGGCCCACACGATGATCGTGATGAGCATCGTGCTCGGCCACGCGGTCGGCTGGGGCACGCAGAATCGCGACACGGACGGTACCTCCTGGGGAGAGGCCGCGACGGTGCACGCACCGCCCACGCTGCTGGGTTTGGCCTGGGCCGGCTTGGCATGGTACATCAGCCCGGTCTTCGCCGCGTGGATGTCTCCCATCCTGCTCGGCCTCATCCTGAGCATCCCCATCTCCGTCATGACCAGCCGCGCCCGCCTGGGCAAGGCACTGCAGAGAAGCAAGATCCTCGCGACGCCGGAGGAACTCGATCCGCCCGCCGTGATGAAGCTGGCCGACGTGGCGAAGGCCTCCGTGGACCCGGCACTCGATGCCACCGTGGCCGGACGCCACGGAGTGGTGGCCGCCGTGGTGGACCCGTATGTGAATGGCGTTCACGTGGCCCTGCTGGAGCCCGGCGAGATGACACCCGGCCAGGAGGCCGTGGTGGAGCGCTGCCTAGTGGATGGCTGGCAGGCCCTCACGAAGTCCGAACAAAGCGAACTGCTCTACGATGCCCCCGGCCTGCTGCGCCTTCACCGCGCCGTGTGGCTGCGCCCCGCCGAGGGCATCCACTCCACCTGGACCCAGGCCGTGGAAAGCTACCGCCATCGCCTCGACGCGGGCTACGACGGCGACTGAGCTTCCTTCGTAGCGGATCGCCTTCTTGTAGCGGAGCGACTGCGTCGCTCCGGCTGTGAACGGCCGGAAGCACCATTCACGCACCGGCATTCCTCCAAGCCCCCTCTTTCAGCACCCCGCCGCATAACAAACGCGGCGCTTGCATGCGCGCCATTCCGGAGGCTCCTTGTGGGTCAAATGTCGGTCCTCGTCCGCGTCTTCAAGCTCGCCCTCGCCTATCCCGGTCGTGCCGTGGTCTCGCTGGTGATGGCGATCATCTGCACGCTGCTGGTCCTGGTGTTGCCTACCGTGACGATGGTGCTGGTGGACGAGGTGATGGACAAGGGACGGCGTGACCTGCTTTTCCAGACCGCTGCCTTCGGCGTGGGCGCGATCTGCCTCAGGCAATTCCTCTTCACCCTGCGCACCTATGGGAATAACGCGCTGGAGCAACGCCTAATCCACGACCTCCGCACGGTGCTCTACAACAAGCTCCAAAGGCTGCCGATCAAGTGGTTCGATACGAATTCCTCCGGCGAGATCATGTCACGCGTCGCGAGTGACGTGCCCACCACCGACCGCGTGATCGTGGAGGCCATCGACCAAGCATTGCCCGCGTTAATTCAGTTCGTCGCGATCGTGTGCTGGATGTGCTATTTCAGTTGGGAGCTCACGCTGGTGACGCTGGCACCGCTGCCTATCATCGCGCTGATCACCACGCTCTACTCGAAGCGCGCCGAGCCGAAGTGGCGCGAATCCTCGCAGGCATCGGCTGATCTGAATGCGCTGCTTCACGACAACCTCGCCGGCATCCGGCAGATCAAGGCCTACACGGTGGAGCCCGAGGCGCTCGACCGCTTCGACGCGGCAAGCCGCCGCGTGGGCGAGAAGCACATGCGCGTGATGAAGGGGCAGGCGGTGGTGTGGCCGACCGTGTCGCTGCTCGCCGAGTCCGGTATCGTCCTCATGCTCGGCTTTGGCGCGTGGTGGTATCTCGAGGGCGCGATCACGAAGGGCACGGTGATGTCGTTCCTGATGGCGTGGCCGCTGTTGTTCGACCCCGTCTCGCGCATCAACACTCTCACGCAGACCTTCCTCGGCGGCAAGGTGGCGGCGAAGCGTGTCTTCGACATCCTCGACCTGCCGGACGAGATGAACCTCACGGAAGGCAAGCGCCCGGAGACCTTCACGGGACGCGTGGAATTCGCGAATGCGGGCTTCTCCTACGATACCGACTCGCCCGCGGTGGAGGGCATCTCGCTGGTGGCGGAGCCTGGCATGACGGTCGCGCTCGTCGGACCGACTGGCGCGGGGAAATCCACGGTGCTGAACCTGCTCACTCGCTTCTACGAAACGGACCGCGGGAAGATCCTGCTCGACGGGCACGAGATCGAATCGCTTTCCAAGGAATGGCTGCGCGACCACACCGGCTACGTGACGCAGGAGAGCTTCCTCTTCAACAGCAGCCTGCGCGAGAACCTGCGCCTCGCGAAGCCGGATGCGACGGAGGATGAAATCTGGGCCGCGCTGGAGAATGCGAATGCCGCGCACTTCGTCCGCGAGCTACCGGAGCAACTCGACACCGTCGCCGGCGAACGCGGCGTGCGTTTCTCTGGCGGGGAGAAGCAGCGTCTATCAATCGCACGCGCGCTGCTGAAGAATCCGCCGCTGCTTTTGTTGGATGAAGCTACATCCGCTCTCGACAATGAAACCGAGCGGCTGGTGCAACAGGCGCTGGAGACCCTGCGCGCGGACCGCACGTCATTCGTGATCGCCCACCGCCTGTCCACGGTGCGGAAAGCCGACCTCATCTGCGTGCTGCAGGATGGCAAGCTGATCGAAAAAGGCAGGCACGATGAACTGCTGGCAAAGGGCGGGCTCTACGCGCGACTGTGCGAGGCATCAATCCGGGAGTAGCGCTTTTTTGTTAGATGGGAGGACAACGAAACGCGCGAAATTGACGAAAGAGGAAGAGGATTGGAAGGCCCGCACCCCTCTACGGCGAGCCTCTCGCGAATCGGACCCTGACTACTATATGCGCAGTAGACGAGGATGGCTCGGGCGGAATGAATTCCGCGTTCCCAGTGGCTTGATCAGGCCTTTGCCCTGATGTTCAGGGCCCGTAGAAATCCGAAACACACGAACAGAGCCAGAAGGATGATCCCGGCTTCATCAACCTGGAATGAATCCTTCCAGCGCTCAAACGAGGAGCGCCTGTCCAAGGACAGCTCGTTCCAGGAATTCCGGTCATCGTCATCGTTGCCCTGAGACTTCGAGATGCCGTCGGGGCCGAAGGAATAGAGCCCATACGCATCGAGATCCAACGCAGCCGAGAGCATCTTTTCGGAGTCTTTGATGGCTACATACTGATAAGGGTTGTTCCATGGATCCAGCGGCAGCTTGCCCATGATCTTCTGCCATCGCTTGTTCTCGGGATAGGTCGCAGGCTTTTCGATCAGGGCTGCCAAGCCCTCTTCTTCTGTAGGATACCTTCCGGCATTCACCCTGAACATATTGAGGGCGGATGACATCGAAGCCATGTCGCCATCGATGGGACCAACCGTCGCGATTCCCCCTCTACTTGGGAGAATGCCGAGATACATCGCCATGGCGAGACATACAGCCGCCACCAAAAGCATCACGAGGAACTTGCCCATTGCTTGTGGAATGCCGAAAGGCCGGAGCTTTGTCGGTGGATGTTTTCTGGTGATGGATTGTGCGGATGACCCGGGCGGAATGAATTCCGCGTTCCCGGTGGCTTGATCAGGCGGTTGCCCCCTTGCGTCCTCGCAGGATGGTGCCGATGCACAAGATCAGGGCGAGGATCGCGGCACCGGCGTAGGGAGCATGCCGAGACTCCAGCATCCTCTGTCCGAGCGGCCGTTTGTCCATCGAAGACTCATCCCACGAGTTGAGGTCCTCATCATCGCATCCACGGGAATTCGAGATGCCGTCAGGACCGAGTGAATAGAGGCCGTGGCCGTCAAACGTCCAATCTGGCATGTCGATCTCCGACGGATCATCGCTCTTCACGTATTGGTATGGATTACCCCATGGATCCAGCGGCAGCTTGTCCATGATCTTCGTCCATCGCTTGTTCTCGGGATAGGTCGCAGGCCTTTCGATCAGAGCCTTCAGGCCCTCTTCTTCGGTGGGATATCTCCCGGCATGCACCTTGAACATCTTGAGAGCTGCTGAGATCAAAGCCATGTTGCCGACGATGCGATTGGATCGCGTTCCCTCCGGCTTGCAACCTGTCAGCATCAGGAGTGATGCCACCGCAAACGAAATCATCGCGAGGAACTTTCCCATTGCTTGAGGAATGCCGAAAGAGCGGAGCTTCGTCGGTGGTTGTTTTCTGGTGATGGCTTGCGCGGATGACCTGGGCGGAATGAATTCCGCGTTCCCGGTGGCTGACGCATGCGCGGCATTTTTCGTGGTTGTACTGGTGACAGTGCGGAGACCATCCCGACGGCCGGCTTCACCCGATGCCTACGTGATGTCACCACCATGACCACGGATGGAAAGTGGCGGCTTGTATTTACGGCGATGCGAAGCTTCCATTCGCCCCGCATTCCCCTCACGTTCGCCACCCGCACATGGAAACCGTCCTGCAACTGCCCGATTCCGAAGAACCCTGCACGATCAAGGAAGTCGTCGATGCGCTCCGCAAGGAGAAGCTCTACCCGCGCCACGAGTCGAAGAACTGGGGCGACTGGATTCACTTCGAAGGCTCGCGCACGGTGATCAGCATCGAGTCCATGCGCGGCCTCACCCGCTCCGCGACGGTCGAGCATGCGGAAGACGAGGCGGAAGAACTCACGCCCGCCATCCTGCGCGCCTTCGGCCGCCTGAAGTGGATCGGCATCGGCGAGGACGGCGAGTATTCGCTCGATTGATCGACCGGCATCTTCGCACGTCGGAGAGCAACACGGGCCGGGATCACCCGGCCCTTTTTCGTGCGCCCCGTCTCAAGGTGCATCCACCGTCACGGACAGACGGAAGAACGCAGGCCCGGGCCCGCCCGGCGGCAGGTCCACGGCGAGCACTTCCACCTCGTCATCACCACCGATGACAACAGCCGCAGGGAGCGACGTCCACGCGCTGAGCTCGCCACAGGTCTGCGCCACCACGGTGAGGCCGCCTAGTGTCTCCTGCCTCCGCCGCGCATAGATGAAGCGCCAGCCTTCCGAGGTGGGCACCAGATCCGGCGCGCCACGCGTCACGAGCGCACCAGCCACTCCGGCACGCGATGACTGCGGGACCTTCGGATCGGTGCCGATCACATATTCCAGGACGTTCGCCAAGCCATCGCCATCCGGGTCCGCGTCCGCACCGCTGACGGTCACATCGGCGAGTTCGGTGGAGTCGAAGACATCTTGCCGCCACGAAACGAAGGTGAGAGGAGGTGGCTCGACCGGATCGGACGGAGGATCGGTGGCACCCGGCGAGCCATGGATGCGGGTGCTCGCCCGCCAGCCGGATGCCGACGCGAAGGCTGATAGCGGTGCAGCGAGATCCACCGGCACCAGAGAGTGCCCCTCGCCATCCGAGGCGGGATGCCAGCCGTCGTCGTAGGTGATGTCAAAGAGCGTCTGCCCCTGCGCGTTCTTCAGCCGCAGGCGCTCGCCACCATTGTCCAGGCTCCCGTCATACACACCGTCCACCGGGATCTCCGTGCCGTAGCGGGCCACGAAAGCGGCGGCATTTTTTACCAGCAGGATCGTCCCGCCAAGTGGCAGTGTCTTCTCGCCGAAGGTGAAGGTGAGGCCGCTGGTGAAGGTGGCTCCCGTGAGATCCAGCCCCTCAGTGCCGATGTTCCGGAACTCCAGGAACTCGAATTCATTCTGGTCTGAAAATCCCTCGGCGAGTTCCTCCGCATCCGGGTCCGCTGGATGATACATGATCTCGGTAATGCGGAGCGGGGCGGGACCTTCTGAAATGAAGCTGCGTTCATTCAGCGCGCTCCACACGGTGCCCTGCCGCACGCGGGCCTTCACGACGAGCGAATACGGAATCACCACCGCACCGGAGTAAGCGGTCGCGGCGGATGAGATACCGCCGCCTGCGAGCCGGGGATCGGTGCCGTCCACCGTGTAGTAGATCGTGCCCGTGGCATTCGGATTCGTCATGCCGAGCTGGTAGCCCTGCGCCACCTCACCGCCCTCCTCGCTGAAGGCCGGGGCGTCGATGGCCGGAAAGTATCCCTGCACACGCATCGCATTCCGCAGGAGAGTTGAATTCTCGGTGGTGCCCGTGCCCGCGGGCGTGCCGGTGAGCATGATGTTCCGCACGCGGTTCACCTCGTTGCGCCACTCAATGGTCGGTCGCGTGGGCGGCTCTTGCATCGTGTCCCCCCAGCGTGCGGACTCGCCGTAGATGGCATCCTCGACATGGGTATTGATGCGGTCCCAGCGAGCTACTACTTCCGCAGTACTAAGCGCGCCGCCCGCGGAGATGTGCTTCTGCAGCCGATCCCCGACTAGGGCGATGAAGTTCGGGTTCGCACGGGCGGCCTGCCAGATCTTCGCCGCCGGAGCGGCACTGGAGATCGGATTGATCGCGCGGAAATTCGGATGGACCCAGGCCGTGGTGTTCGAGCCATTGCCCGTGCCCCATGAGGTCTCACCGTCCCATGTGAAGAACTGGAATGGCCCCGCCGGGGTATTGCGATTCCCACCCCACCAGTTGTTCAGCGGCCAGTCATCCATGCCGATGAAGAACGCGCACAGCACGTAGTCCACGAAGGCGGGCAGATCCACATACTGGCCGAGCTCGGCGTAGTTTGCGGCATTCGCCATGTTCTTCCCCACCAGCGTGGTCGTCAGGTAGTCCCAGCGGGTGCTGTCCCCGCCGCCGTGGACGCCACCGTGGTTCACGCTGAACCACTCCTCCTTTTCCCCGCCGAGCGAACTCGCGGCGAAGTCCGCATCCGGGCGCTGCACCGCATTGTAGAGGCCCCAATAGACGCCATTGATGAAGAGGTGGACGAAGCGCCCCGGCGAGCCCGGACGGCCCATCGCGATCTGCGTCGCGCGGTAGAATTCATCCTCCGTGCAAGTGCTGGTCGTGGGATTCCAGCTCCGGGCAAAGCTGTGGTTGTTCCCCGCGCGGAGCACGATGTTGTCCACCTCGCGATTGCCCGCCTCGCCGCCCCACGGGACGCCGGTGAAGATGGCAGAGTCGAATTTCTTGTCGCCATACGCCGCCTTGAAGGACAGCCGCAGCGAGCGCTTCATGCGGTCGTGGCTGTGGCCTTGGATGCCGCAATCCGCCTGGGTGGTTTCCTCGGGGTTCTCCGGATTGATGTATTCCACTGAGGCGGCGCGCTCGAGGTCCGTGCCGCGGTAGAAGCCCCCCTCGCCCGCCGCCGTCCACATGTCGGTCTTCTTCACGACCACGGAGACGGTGGGGATGTCGGCGAAGCCCTCGATCAGCTCATCGCGGAAAGCGGGGTCGGACACCAGCGTCGGGTCCATCTCGTAGTCGTGCACCTTTGTCACGGTGCCGGTGCTGATCAGGGGATTCGGCCATCCGGCGATGGTGGCGGGCTGCTGGATGATGTCCGGCAGGTAGAGATACGTCCGCGTCTCCGGTCGCAACGAGGTGTAGCCGGTGCGATAGGCACAAGCGCGGATGGTGGCGGTGGTGGAGACCGGGATGGGCGCGGTGTAGATCTGCCCGGTGGTCGCGGTGGGTGCGGTGCCGTCCGTGGTGTAGCGGATCTGCGTCTCCGCCATGGGGCTCGTGAGCACGAGGGAAAAGGGCGCATTGAAATACCCGCGCTCCTTGCTGAAGACTACCTCCGGCACCATGCCGAGCGTGCTGGTCATGTTCGCCGCGGCAGGCGTGGCGGTCGTGTAGTATTCCTCCTTCGTCGTGATGCCCGTGGCCGCGACCACCTCCGGCATCACGAGGAAGTCATCGTCGGCGGCGGAGACATTCAGCCCCTGGATCGCCAGCACGTTCGTCTCGCCCGCGACGAGCAGGCCAAGCCGGTTGCTGATGTCGATGCTCTCCAGGTCCATGCCCGGGCTTGCAGCGGTGGCGGCGGAGTTCCAGGTGGGATTCGCCGGGGCATTGCGGCGCGCGATTTCCACTCCATTCAACCACGCCACATAGCCATCGTCGCAGCGCATTTTCAGCAGCAGGGCACGGAGCTGAGAGACAGACTCAGGCACGAAGGTGAAGCGCATCGCCGCGGTCGAGCGCACGCCATGCATGGCCGGCTCGATGTCGTGGCCGATGAGATCGTGATACGGCGGGGGCGGCACGAAATCGCCGAGAGCATGGAGGATGCATGCGTCAAAGATCGCCAGCCCGCTCGCCGTGAGAGGACCCAGCCCGTCGTCATCGAGGAAGAAGTGGATGCGGCTCGCCGGGGCGATGACACCTCCGCGGAGCTTCTTGCCGGCCGCCACTTCCAGGATCACCGGCTTCCCCGCGTCCGCGGTGGCCACCACCACGGCATCCGGCGCGAGATTCGAGAGATCCGCGGCATTCAGATTGCCTGCCGAACTGCGCACCGTGAGCGGCCCGGCGGGGAAGCCCGCGCCGAGCGGATGGGCCGCGCCGACCGTGGTGAGATGCACCGCCGTCTGAGCGCTCACCGCGGAGCCCGCCACGCTGAGCAGGAAGTCATCGGTCAGGCCGCGCTCGCAATTCACGACCGGCACCGTCACGTCCTTCAGCTTCGTATTCACCGCGCTGGCGGAAACGGTAGAGGAAACGAACACCAGGTCCTTGCCCGTGGCATCGGCGGCTTGCACCGCATTGTCGTCCACGGTGGTAACCACGTGGCCGTGGGTATTCGTCAGGCGGTTCACCAGCGTCTGGTCCCCGGCGCGCGCGGCGGCATTCGCTGACGTGTCCACCACCAGCAGGATCTTCGCCCCGCCCGCAATCATCGGCGTGGTATCATACCCCACCGCGGAGAGCCCGCTGGACCACGAGGCATCCGGCGTGAAAGTCGGCAGCTTCCAGTTCGCAGGCAGCGGCCCGGACGGCACCAGCACGTCCGCCGGGGCACCCGCCGCCAGCAACACCGATGACTCCCCTGCCACCGGCGTCAGGCCGTAGGAAATGTCCGACACCTGCGCGGGGAAGGTCGGCGCGTATTCCGAGACGATCGTCGTCCCGTCAGGCCGCACCAGCGCGAGATATTCGCCGGAGGCACCGAGCTTGAAATTCGTGTGGAGCGGATTGGCCGCGTTCCGCAGGTCGCGGTTCGACGCGAAGACCACGAGATAGCCATTCGCCGGGAGCGTCACCGCGGGGAATTTCCACTTCTTCAGGTTCGTGGCATTTCCCGTGAGATACCAGCCGTTCAGGTTCACCGCGGCCTTCGTCGGATTGTGTACCTCGATCCAGTCCTCGCGGTTGCCGAATTGATCCGTGAGGCCGCTGCCATTCGACGCGAGGAATTCACTGATGACCGGCGCGGTGCCGTATTCGGGCAAGGTGGCACCCGCCGCGAGGGCGAGGGCAGCGAGGCCAGCCGCGAGGACGCGGAGAGGGAGGGGAGACCAATTCATTCGCAACGGGGGGATTGCGGCGCGTAATCGATGAGGGAGGGATCAGCGCATCACGCCGGGGGGTGCACGAGCTATCCCGCCACCTCCCGCGGATATCAATTCGAATCCGGCACATCACCGCTCAAGTTGGGTATTCCCCTACAAATCGCCCCGGAAGCACTCCGAGACAGACAAACATTTCACACAATCTGATCAACAACATCACTCAACTTCCCGGCGGCCGTGGAGGAGTCCATTCCATGGTATGGCGCATCGCCGAGGTCCTGATGATGCGAAAGCCGAGCCGCTGGTAAAATCCCTGCACCGGATCGCCGATCACCGCCTCCAACCGCACCGGCACCTGGGTCCGCTGGCCCTCCGCCTGGACATTCTTCAGGAGCTGCGTGCCGATGCCGTGGCCACGGAATTCCGGCAGCAGCGAGATATCCATGACGCGCAGGCAATCGGTCATCCGCGCGACATAGAGACGCCCTGCCGGACGCCCCTCCACCATGACGATGGTGAACCACGCATGCGGATAGGTCTGCCGGTAGGAGAGCGTCTGCCACTCGTATTGCTGGACGAGCCAGCGGGTGCGCTCCGCCGGAGGCAGGTCGCGGAAGCCCGCCTCATCGTCCCGCGTGGACAGATACAGATCGACCAGGAAATCCCGGTCCTCCGGAACCTCCGGCCGCAGGGAGACCGTGGCGAGGCGGAACACGTGTGACTCAGGGCCGCTGCGGGAAGATCCCCTGCAGCGCGATGATGAAATTTACCGTGAGGAATGGAGGCATGTTGTTGTGCGCCAAGCCACCGCCGACCGAGGACGTATTGCCCGTAAGCGCGATGCTACCATCCGCCGCCGCATTCGAGAAATTGCTCTCGCCATCGCTGGCGCGCGACAGGCGGTTGCCATTCGGCGTCGTCTGGTTGCCCGCCGCCTGCACGGTGGGTAGGGTGCCTCCGGTAAGCGCATGCGTGTGGGCCGGGATCTCTGCGGTGGTGAGAGTCACGTTCTCGCTGCCGCCCGAACTTCCCAGCGTACGGCTGGTGAGGCCGCCCGGGCCCTGCCCCTGGTGGATAGGCATCCGGCCACGAAGATCCGGCAGAGCGAATGTCGTGTTGCCGTTACCCCCGTAGGTGGTGCCCAGCAGGGAAAAGAGTGCGGTATTTTGCTGGATCGAGAGCAACTGGCCACTGCACTGCGCCCAGCCTACCGGGGCGAAGTTGAAGCCTGCCATCCTGATTTCTGCGACGAAAGGATCTGCCATGGGAAGAGTTGGGTTGGATCTTGGTGAAGCGGGTGGCGCTCAAGTGGGAGAAGGAAAGATGCCGAAGAGCGAGATGATGAAATTCACCGTGAGGAACGGCGGCAGATTCGCGTGTGGCATGGTATTGCCCACAGGCTGGGTATTCCCTGTGAAGGCGAGAGCGATGGCGCCGTCGGCTACATCGGAAGAGTAGTTCTTCTCGCCATCGCTCGCGCGGGCAAGGCGCAGGCTACCGGGAGATGCAGCATTCCCCACCAGGTTCGTCGAGGGCACTCCCACGGACGAAAGCGGGTGGGAATGGGCCGGGAGTTGCTGTGTGACGATTGTCTCCGTCTCCGAGCCGGAAAATTGGCCGAGAGTCCGCGGACTGAGGGTCGGGCCCTGACCCATGTGGACGGGTGCTCTTCCACGCAGGTCCGGCACCGCGAAAGTCTGCTGCCCATCCCCGCCGTAGGTAGTCCCGATCAACTGGAATAACACCTCATACTCCGAGATAGCGAGAAGCTGGCCGTGGCACAGCGCCCAGCCGGGTGGTGCGAAATTGAAGCCGACCATCCGGATTTCGCCGATGTAAGGGTTGGACATGAGCGGGTGGAAATTGGCGAGGCTCGGAATGCTTGTGCGTCCTTATCTTTACTCAATCAAAAATGCCCGGTAGCCTGCAAGACATGAAGTCCGGCCGCGCAAAAATGTGGACCATCGCCCTGGCTCTCCTTCCCGCGGCACCCGCGCTCTCCGCCACGGTGGTGTATGCGACATCACCGCCGGAATTCCACATCGACTCGAAAGGTGGCACCGACGCGCTGGCCCCCTACCTGAGCGGGATCAATCCCTGGGGACTGGCCAGCGATCCGGAGACGGGGCGCGTCTATTTCTCCGACCCCACGGGCGGGCGCATCGCCTGGATCGATCCCTCGGCCCAAACTCCCGCGGCGACGAACCTGATCAATCGCCCGGCCTCGACCTTCCACGGCATCGCCATCGACTCGCCGAACCGCCGGCTCTTCTACCTCGATTCCGCGAATGACACGGTGAATGTCTTCCACCTCACGACCCTGGCCGACCAAGCGATCGTGACCGGCGGGAACATCGTGCGCCCGAATGACGTGGCCTGGGACGCCGGGCGCGGCTGGGTCTGGTTCACGGACTCCGGCGGTGACTTCGTCAGCGCGATCCGCTCGTGGACGAGTTCGACTGCGGACCGGGTGACTTTCCCCGCGACCGATCCATGGGGCATTGCCGTGAACCCGCAGACGGGCGCGGTCTATTACTCGTCCTACTCCGCCGGGACCATTCGCTCGCTGGATCCGGCAAACGGTAACTCCGCAGTGGTCGTGTCCGGTTTGCAGGGACCACGCGGCTTGAAGTTCGACGCCTACGGTCGCCTCTTCTGCCTGGAAAGCGGTCTGAACCGCGTGAAGCAGGTCCAACTCCCCGGCCAGCCAGTGCCAACGAAGACCTACACGAATGCCGAGAACGGTCGCGCCTTCCTGATCTATGAGTCCGACGATCTCGATGGCGATCACCTGATCGACGCATGGGAGCGTCGCTACAGCTCGACGCTCGCGGGACTCTCCTCCGCCAGCGATCCCGATACGGACGGTCGCACCGCGCTGATGGAATTGCTTTTCAATGGCACCCCGCAGAGCGGCGCGGACCCGGCACCGGTGCGCAGCTTCACCAGATCCGGAGGGACGGTTACGGCCACCTTCCAGGGACCACGCGAAGGCTACAACTTCGGCGCGCAGTTTTCATCGAACCTGTCGTCGTGGCAGAACTACAGCGGCACACTGACGAAGGTGAACCTGGCCGATCCGCTCTATGCCACGTGGACGCTGAGCTTCTCCCCCGCATCGGTGGGGCTGAATCCTTCACGTGTCTTCATCCGCTTCACCGGCGAGCGCGCGGCGCCATGACATTGCACGCGCGTCCCCGCCTCGCGGACTTCGAGGCACGGCTGGAGCAGGCCTTCACGGCGACGACACCGGAAGGTGCGTCTGCGGGTGAATGGATGCTGGCCGGGTGTGAGGCGCTGCCAGTGCCGGACCTCCCGCAGCTAGCCGGGCAGGATTGTTATTCGCTGACATTCCGCTGCGAGGCTGGGCTGGTGCAGGGCCTCTATCAGCTCGTGGCGGCGGATGGCTTTGTCGTGGCATTCTTCGCCGTGCCGGTCGCGGCGGGCCGGATGCATGTGACGGTGAACTGAGCAGGCCTGCCCTTCCTCACGCGGCGCGCAGCAGCACGCGGAAGGAACGCCCTCCCTGCAACCCGGTGACAGTGCGGCCATGGCAACGGAGGACGCCGTCCGCGAGACCGGCAAGCTCTTGCAGGGCATCACCGAAGGATGTCACCTTCGCCCGCGCGACAATCCGCAGTTCACCGTTCTTCAGCGAGAGCGATCCGCCATGACGGCCGGCCCAGCTTTCCAGGGTATCCTCCGCTTTCGCCGGCTGATCCGCATGCACGACACCGGTCACGAGCCCGAGTGAGGCCACCAATCCCAGCCGGATGAAATGCGCGCGGTCCATGGTGGCAGACTATCAGGCCCGCGCCCGGCGACAAGACACAACCGGGACAGCGATCCAAATGTCCCTCGACGTGGCGGGCATCGGGTGCATCGTGGCAGGTTCCCGAAATTTTTTTCACTCCGCCATGATCTCGCTCAAAGTGAACCAACAGGATCACGCCGTGGATGCGGATCCCTCCACTCCCCTGCTCTGGGTGCTGCGCGACCTGCTGCACCTCACCGGCACGAAATTCGGCTGCGGCATGGCCCAGTGCGGTGCCTGCACCATCCACCTCGACGGCGAGGCGGTCCGCTCCTGCGTCACGCCCGTCTCGCGTGCGCTGGGAAAGAACATCACCACCATTGAGGGCATGGCCGCGGATCCCTACGGGCGGGTGCTGCAAGACGCGTGGATGGAGGAGGACGTGCCGCAGTGCGGCTACTGCCAGTCCGGCCAGATCATGTCCGCCGCCGTGCTGCTGCGGGAGAAGGCGGACCCGAGCGACGAGGACATCGACCTCGCGATGAGCGGGAACATCTGCCGCTGCGGCACCTACCAACGCATCCGCTGCGCGATCCACCGCGCCGCCGGGGCCAAGGCGAAGGGAGGTGCGAAGTGATCGCTCCCACCTCCCCTGCCGCACCCGCCACGCTGGGCCGCCGGCGATTTCTCGCCACGTCGGGCGGGCTGGTGCTCGGCTTCTTCGTCCCGCTGCCGAAGCGCGCAGCGGCAGCCGGGACCCCTCCGGCGAAGCCGGGTGCGCTGCCCGCGCCGAATGCCTTTCTCCGCATCGGCATCGACGGACGGGTCACCGTGTTGCTCGCGCATTCCGAGATGGGTCAGGGCATCTGGACGACGCTGCCGATGCTGATCGCGGAAGAGCTGGATGCGGACTGGTCGAAGGTATCCGCGGAACATGCACCGGCCTCGCACACGTATGCTCACCCGGCCTTCGGCATGCAGATGACCGGTGGCTCGACGACTACGCATTCCGAATTCGACCGCTACCGGCAGGTCGGTGCGCTGGCGAAGGAGATGCTCGTGCAGGCCGCCGCGGCAAGATTCGGCGTGAAGCCGGAGGAATGCCGCACGGAGAACGGCCATGTGATCGCCGGGGAAAAACGCGCCTCGTATGGCGAGCTCGCGCAAGGTGCCGCCCGCGTCGCCGTGCCGAAGGAAGCGAAGCTGAAGGACCCGAAGGACTGGAAGATCATCGGCAAGGCGACCAAGCGACTCGATGCGCCGGAGAAGGTGAATGGCTCCGCGCAATTCGGCATCGACGTGCATTTCGATGGCCTGCTGACCGCGGTGGTCGCGCGTCCACCGGGCTTCGGCGGCTCGGTGAAATCCTACGATGCGACGGCGGCAAGAAAGGTGCCCGGCGTGCGCGACGTGGTGCAGGTGCCGAGCGGCGTGGCCGTGCTGGCGGATCATTTCTGGGCTGCGAAGCAAGGGCGTGATGCGCTGGAGATCGAGTGGAAGGAAGGCCCGGCCCACGACAGCGCGGAGCTTCTGGAGGAATTCCGCAAGCTCGCCGGGACCGAAGGAGCCGTCGCCGCAAAGGCGGGCGAACTGCCGGTGGCGAAGGGCGGCAAGACGATCGAGGCGGACTATTATGTACCCTACCTCGCGCATGCGACCATGGAGCCGCTGAATGCCACCGCACACCTCACCGAGGGGAAGTGCGAGATCTGGACCGGCACGCAATTCCAGACGATGGACCAGCAACTCGCGGCAAAGGCGGCGGGACTGGAGCCGGGACAGGTGGAGATTCACACGACCTTCCTCGGAGGTGGCTTCGGACGACGGGCAAATCCTGCGTCGGACTTCATTGTGGAAGCGGTGCACGTCGCGAAGGCGGCGAAGAAGCCGGTGAAGGTGGTGTGGACGCGCGAGGACGACACGCGCGGTGGCTTCTACCGCCCGGCATTCCTGCATCGTGCGTCGATCACGCTGGATGACTCCGGCATGCCGGTGGGGTGGAAGCACGTCATCGTCGGCCAGTCGATCATCG
The DNA here is from genome assembly GCF_025950085.1 of Luteolibacter flavescens. NCBI lineage: Bacteria > Pseudomonadati > Verrucomicrobiota > Verrucomicrobiia > Verrucomicrobiales > Verrucomicrobiaceae > Neoluteolibacter > Neoluteolibacter flavescens. The sequence goes on along the minus strand of NZ_JAPDDS010000009.1, from coordinate 106,090 downwards.
CGGGAACACCGATGGAGGCCATGATGGTGAAGGACGGCGTGGATGCCACCTCGGTGGAGGGAGTGGCGGACTCGCCGTATCTGAAGTCGGTGCCGAACCATCGCGTGGACCTGCATTCGCCGCGGCCCGGTATTCCCGTGCTGTGGTGGCGCTCCGTGGGACACAGCCACACGGGCTATGCAATGGAGTGCCTGATCGACGAGGCCGCGAATGCCGCGGGGAAGGACCCGGTGAATTACCGCCGAATGATGCTGAAGGATCACCCGCGGCACATGGCCGCACTGAATCTAGCCGCGGAGAAATCCGGCTGGGGCAAGCCGCTGCCGGCGGGACACTTCCACGGCGTGGCGGTGCACGAGAGTTTTGGCAGCACCGTGGCGGAGGTCGCCGAAGTCTCCGTGTCGCAGCAGGGTGTGGTGAAGGTACACAAGATCACTTGCGCGATCGACTGCGGGCTCGCGGTGAATCCGGAAGGCGTAAAGGCACAGATGGAGTCCGGCATCGTCTTCGCGCTCGGCGCAGTGCTTCACAGCGAGATCACCTTTGAGAAAGGCCACGTGAAGCAGGGGAACTTCCACGACTACCAGGTGGCCCGCATGCACGAGAGCCCGCTGATCGAGACCCACATCGTACCCAGCACGCAGAAGATGGGCGGCGCGGGAGAATGCGGGGTGCCGCCGCTGGCCGCCGCCGTCTGCAATGCCATCCACGCAGCCACCGGCAAGCGCGTCCGTGAGCTGCCGATCCGCAACCTGTCCTGAACACCCGCGCGCGAATCCCCAACCACGACCCGACTCCATGAAAACGAAAGCCACCGCCACGCTGCTGGGCGCAGCCGCCGCCATCCTCGGCGGATACGCCTTCCACGCCTACGGTCAGGATGACGTGAAGGAGAAGCCGCAGGTGAAGGACCCCGCGGTCTCCAAGGCGGCATTCCGCGAGGTTTACAAGGTGCTGATGCATCCGCGCTGCATGAATTGCCATCCCGCGGGCAATGCCCCGCTGCAAGGCGACGACAGCCATCCGCATGCGATGAACGTGACCGCCGGTCCGGAGGGCAAGGGCATCTACGCGATGAAGTGCGCGAACTGCCACCAGCACGCGAACCTGCCCGGTCTGAACATGCCGCCTGGAAACCCGAACTGGCACCTGCCACCGCGCGACATGCCCATGGTCTTCGAGGGCAAGTCCCCCGCCGAACTCGCGGCCCTCCTGAAGGACCAGAAGAAGAATGGCGGCAAGGACTTCGACCAGCTCATGCACCACATCGCCGAGGACAAGCTCGTGCTCTGGGGCTGGGACCCCGGCGAAGGCCGCACCCTCCCACCCCTCACCCACGAGGAATTCGCCAAGCAATTCCGCCTCTGGCTCGACCACGGTGCCGAGGTGCCGGATGAGTGATTCGCTTCCTGATGCCGAAGACCTGTTAGAGGGAAAGAAGTCCCTCCACGACTTACGGCTCCCGGCTTATCACGAGCCTGCCGAAACGGGCGGCCTCGGCACCCGTGGCAGTCACATCATCCACCGTCACCCTTTCCCATTGTGCATTCAGGATTTCGGTATGCGCGGTGAAATCGGTGTGCCGGGTGAAGTCGCTGAGATTTCCGGTGAACTCCACGGCATAAGTTGCCGGTGCGGAGGAGCGGCGACGGTGGAAAATCATTCTCAGTCTCTTCCCTTCTCCCGACTCGACGAGACCGACCCAGGGAAGCCCGCGTGAAGCAGGATCCGCCGGATCGATCTGCCGCAGGTCCGGCACTTTCGGATCGAGGCCGAGGGCATACTCGGTGAGCTGGTCCAGCCCGTCATTATCCGTGTCCAACGAATCGGAGGAAGCCTGGCTGCCCAGGGACCGATCCAAGGCCCACTGCTCGTACGTGTCCACCCAGCTCATGAAATTCCAGTCGGAGCGAAGGCTTGTCGCCCCGAATTCATCCATCACCGCGTGCTCCTTCACGCGTACGAGCATCTTCCCGGCATCCGGCACCAAGGTGATCGTGTATTGCTCGCCGCTGCCGGACAGCGATGTAACCTGCCCACCGATCGTCTCGAAATCCGCGAGAGAGAGTCCCGTCACCGGCGAAGTGAAGGTGAGCCCCATGGTACGGGTAGGCGACGAGGAAACCGCCGTACCGCTCCAGATGGCATAGGGTCGCTCGGGAATCAGCGACAAGCGATCGATGCGGGTGCCGTCTTCCGCCGCATACACGTACAGTTCGGTGTCACCTGTTGTGAGCGGGAACACATGGTCAGAGCCATCGTTCCGAGCGAACCCCGCATGAAATCGCCCGGAACCAACTTCACCCGGCCCCTGGTTGCAGCGCCATGGCAGGGTCCCTGGTCCAGGGACATTGCGAGATGCCAGCGACACATGAAACGAATCGCTGTTCAGATCGTCGGCCCGTGTCCATGCACGCAGACGGTAGTTCCCCTTGTGCCGGATGTTCAGTTTTGAAAAGATGCTATACAAGGAATCCGGCATCGTGTTTGCCCCTCGCTCTCCCTTTACGGTCCAGCTATAGGCGCCACCACTTGCAGTTGGATCCGTCACCCGTCGGAATTTGAAGGTAGAGAGGCTTTCAGCCTCCAGATGGGTGCGGGGCGAAATCGATCCCCTCGTGACGATCGCACTTTCGCCCATTTGCAAGCCATTGTGCCCCATCACCGCCCCTTCCCGTAGTGTGACTTTGGCTTGGCCAAATTCCGCAGCCACGATCAGGTGCCAGGCATCACCGTCCGGTATCAGCCATTCCAGTGTCCCGCCCGTCACCGTGAAGTCCTCCTTGGTAAGGCCGCTACAAGGTTGGTCGAAAGAAAGCCGGACATCCATCACCCGGTGAAACACATCATCCGTCGTGAAGGTGGGGACCGGAGGCGTTTCCAGTCCGCTCTGGATCGTGAGCACCTGCGAGGCGGAGTTGCCATAGGGTCCTGCATTGGCGACATTGGCAGGCAGTGAGACGGAAACCTGAGGCTGGGAGGCCCTGATCATCGCTACATAGTAGTAACCGCTGCCACGCATGGACGTCACCGCCCCCCCCGTGACCAACAATTCATGGGAGAAGAAATCCGTAACCGGAGAGTCGAAGACAATGGTCACCGGAAAGTCCCTTGCTGCGATGACCGGCGCAGCAGCCAGAGAGCTGCGGATCTTCCGACGGCCGATGAGGCCGGTATATGTCTGCGTTTTCGGCGACCCCACCCCGGAGGCCGAAGTCATCAAGGTCCAGGTCACGCCATCCATGCTGTAGTGGACCTCATATCCGGTGAGGCGGCCCGTCGAATCGTCCTGCCGTGGGATGTATTCCATCCCGCCGATCTCCCGCACGCCCTCCAGATCCAGCGTGATCGATTTGGGCAATGATCCGCCCGCCGAGGTGGACCAATACGTCCAAGGATCGCCATCGATCGCGAGGGCGGAGTTCCCCGCGATACCTTCACTGGAGAACGCTTCGATGGTCGCGCCTGGGATTTTGATACCATTTCCGTCCAGCACGGAGAACTCGGCAATCGCGACCATTCCGTTCGCCCCTCCCTGAACGGCAGAGAATCTCACATAGCGGGCCTGTGGCAATGGGTCCGCAGCGAATTCACCGGACGTCAGCCCTTGCAAATACTCCGTAATCGCCTCCACCGCCGTATCGTCCGCCACATGCTTGGCCAGGGGTGGCATCATCACTCCCGGCTGCGTGCTCGCGGTGCGGGTCAGCACGGCGGATAGCGACGGGTCTCCAGGCTTGAGGTAGCCCCCCCCGGCAGGTGGAACTGGCCCCGTATCGCTTCATTCATGAGGCGCTGGCTCGCCAGCGGCGTCTGAAGGCGGGCATCGAAGTATGGCACCGCGGCATTCGGTTGGTGGCAGTGGGCACAATTCGAGTCGAGATAGGAACGCACGCGGTGCTCCAGGGGTGCCGCCACGTCGTCGATGCGGCGCGACTCCAGTGCCGTATCCAGATGTGCAGCAGACAATGAGGAGGGGGCATAGCTGACTTCGTTTGTCGTGGTGAATAGCCGCTCTTCGTTCAAGAGCTGCAACTGGCCCTCGATTTCCCCGGTCACGGGACGCTGCACAGGCAGATTCATCTGATGGGTGCGCAGGCCGAGCGCCTGGCCGCTGGCATCACCATGGCACTCCAGGCAATTCGCCCGCGAAGGATAGCTCCACGTGCGTGTTTCCGTGGAGCCGTCCTGCCCGGTCACGGCGAATGTCTCCTCGGCACCGTCCGTCAGCAGGACCGCATCCGTCCCCTGCTCGTTCCATCGATAGGTCAGCCCGTATTTGCTCCCTCCAGGAGTGCAAACGATGACCCGTGTCTCCAGTCGTTTCACCACCGATGGATTTCTCGCGTCCACCGGCATCTCGAAATGCTTCACAAAGACCGACCCTTCGGGAAAAGACCAATTCCCGGTGGCGGAGTAGAGGATTCTCTCGCTTACGAGATTTCGATTCCCGTCATTCGGTATCACCAGCCAACGCCGCTTCGACGCTCCGTCCGACCATAGCGGGCTGGCCACCTCGTAGGGTCTCAATGCCGGAGAAGGCACCAGTTGCCGGGTATCGCTGAAGAGCCCGGTGGCAGACAGCAAGGCGGGAGCCGTGGGGGCGGTCGAGGCCGTGGCCAACTTGCGGATGGTCCCTCCCGGTTGGCTCTCCCCATTCAGCTTCAGGATGTAGATTTCGCCTGCCGCATCGGTGCAAATACCCGATATTCCGGAGTAGATGCCGATCCCCAGCCCCGAAACGATCTGCCTGACGACAGGTGGGCCGCCATCCGGATCCCATTTCATTTCGCGAAGCGCCCCTTGGGAATTATCCGCGAAGAGAATCCCTCCCCCCAGCAATGCTGACCATTTCGCACCCTGATATCGGCCCCCCGTCAACACACACCCTCCCTCCGTGCGGTCGTAGGAATACACCGGCGGCGTCTCGATCCCTACCACGGTGAACTTGCTTCTCAGTACCGGACCGGCGAGCGTGCCTTCCATGAAGGGCCATTCGTAATTGGCGCCGCGCTTGATCAGGTTCAGCTCTTCCCGGGCGCTCTGGCCCACATCCCCGACCCAGATCTCACCTGTCACCGGATCCAGCGACATCGAGTGCGGGCTGCGGAGGCCGATCGCATAAAACTCCTCAAGGACTGTGCCTGCCGTGCTCAACCACGGATTGTCATTGGGAATCCCGTAGCCTTGGGAGAAGGAGGCAAAAGCCCCGCCGACGGGAGACGCCGGTTGCCGGCGGATCGCGTGCGAACGCGCCGGGTCATTGTCCACGTCGATCCTCAACACTCCTCCGAAGAAGCCGCCATTCCGCTTCTGGATCAGGCCAAACTCGCCATTCGCCCCGCCACCGTCCCCACAGGTGACGAGCAGGAAACCGGAAGCATCGAATGCCATCGCCCCACCATTATGCCAGCGATGTGGATCATATTGCTGGATGAGCACCGACTCACTGGAGGGATCAATGGTCCCGAGAGCCGGCTGCCACCGGAAACGGGAAAGCCGCCACACGCTGTGATTGGGGCCAGCCCCTGACGCCGCAGGACGATGATTGTAGGTGATGAAGACATCATTGGCATGGGTGAAACCCGCCTTTCCGAAATCGGGATGGAATGCGATCTGATAGAGCCCCTGATCCTCCGAAACCTGCACCGATGCCGACAAGTCCAGGACCACCTTCATCTGCCCGGGAGTCGCATCGGGGCTATTTGGAAAACGGCGGATGAAGCCCGTCTTCTCGATCACCACCAAGTCGTCCGACCCGGGAAGGTCTCCCACCCAGAGCGGATCCACGAATGTCAGGTTCGGAAAGGCATTCACCGTGGTCCACCCGTTCACATCGGGCGGCTCGGATGGAAAAACACCGTTGAAATAAGGAGACACCGGTACTGCTGCCCTCAGACCGACGGACATCACGCCCAAGAGCAGAGCGAACCCGAACCAGCAGATGACATGTCCATGGCTTGGGCACCGTGGGGAAGCAAACAGCATGCGGACTTCTATTCTCAACTCCTGCCGGGAGTCATAGGAAAATCCGCGACGGAATCGATCCTGCAAACCCGTCAAACCCACCCCTTCAGCGTCTCCAGGAAGACGGGCAGGTAGCGCTGGGCCTTTGACTCGCCGATGCCGGGAATGGCAAGGCCTTCCTGGAGGTTCTTCGGGCGGTAGCGGCAGAGGGCTTCGAGCGTCTTGTTGCTGAAGATGACGTAGGGCGGCACGTCCTCGCGCTTTGCGATGCGTGCGCGGGTGTCCCGGAGCTGGGCGTAGAGTCCGCCATCGAAGCCCTGGTCGGGGAGCGAATCGACCTGCCCGGACGACGCGGGTGCGGGCCAGGCGAGACGGTATTTCCCGGTGCCCCGCATGACCCGCTCGCCGATATCTGTTAGAGTCAGCAGCGGGTATTCCCCGGCATCGACACGCACGAGGCCGACATCGCCCATGGAGCGAAAGAGCGCATTCACGTAGCCGGTGCCCTGCGTCTTCAGGATGCCGTAGGTGCTGAGCTGGTCGAGCGAGCTGGAGAGGATTTCCTGCGAACGGCTGCCGCAAAGCATCTGCACGATCTTTCCGCGACCGAACTTCCCCTCCCAGCCGTGCGCGGACTTCCGCGACATGCGGGCGACGCCGCTGAGGGCCTTTCTCACGATGATGTCCTCCTCGGCGGTCGGCGCGCGCTGGTCGTGATTCTCGCCGCTGCGGCAGATGTCGCAGGTGCCGCAGGGATCGGCATCGTCCTCGCCGAAGTAGCCGAGGATCCACTGCTGCCGGCAGATGCGAGCGTAGCAGAGCTCCACCATGGACTTCAGCTTGTCGCGGTCGCGGCGGTCCTTTTCCTCCAGTGCCGCCTCGTCGAACTCCAGCGCGCGAGCGAAGACCTCGGGCTTCTTCAGCCGCGTGCCGCGCATGCGCTTCCCCGGCACATCGAAGCGCTCGATGTATCCCGCGCGGCCGAGCGTGGCGAGCGCGCTGCTGACGGACATGGAATTCTGCACGCCCGCTCCCTCGGCGATGTCCTCGATGCTACGATGGATCTCGTACTCCTTGTCCGCCTGGTTCAGCAGATACTGATAGACCTCGCGGATGACCTGCGCACTGGGATTCGCCCCATCAATGAAGAACTCCTGCGTTCGCGTGTCGGCGTAGTTGAAAAGCAGCTCGCAGGCCGCCGCCTCGCCATCACGGCCGGCACGCCCCGCCTCCTGGTAGTAGGCCTCCACGCTGCCCGGCACCTCGAAGTGGATGACGAAGCGCACGTCGGAGCGATCGATGCCCATGCCAAAGGCGTTCGTCGCCACGGCCACGTCCGCCTTCTTCGCGAGGAAGACATTCTGCGCCTCGCTGCGCTCGGCATCGCTCATCCCGCCGTGGTAGGCGATGGATTTCAGACGCCAGGAAGCGAGCACTTCCGCCACCTCCTCGACCTTCTTCCGCGTGGCGCAGTAGACGATGCCGGTCTTGTGCGCCTGGATGATGTCGCGGATGCGGTCGTACTTCTGCTGCTTCTTTTCCACCGCGGTGATGGCCAGCGAGAGATTCGGCCGGGAGAACCCGCTGACCACCTCGAAGGGCTCGCGCAACCGGAGCACCTCGAGGATGTCCGCTCGGACAACGGGCGTGGCGGTGGCGGTGAGGGCAACGCATTGCGGGCGGCCGATCTTGTCGAGCGCCTTGCCTAGACGCATGTAGTCCGGCCGGAAATCGTGGCCCCACTGGCTGAGGCAGTGCGCCTCGTCCACGGCGAAAAGCGAGACCTCCACGCCACGGAGGGCATTGAGAAAGGACTCGGCGCGAAAGCGCTCCGGGGCGACATAGACGAGCTTCCACTTCCCCGTGCGCATGCCGTCCAGCCGCTCCTTTTGCTCCTCCCACGGCACGGTGGAATTGATGAGCGTGGCGGGGATGCCTTTCGCGACGAGCGCGTCCACCTGGTCCTTCATCAGCGCGATGAGCGGCGAGACGACGAGCGTGACCCCCTCGAAGCACAGCGCCGGGAGTTGGTAGCACAGCGACTTGCCGCCGCCGGTGGGCATCACCACCAGGCCGTCGTGCCCGCTGGTGATCTGCTCGATCACGCGGTCCTGGCCATCGAGGAAGCCGCCGTGGCCGAAGTGTTTTTTCAGCGCATCAAGCGGGGTCTGGACGAGGACTTTGGCGGGCGTGGCAGGCACAGGACGTGTTCAGGTGAACGAATCGCCGCCATGGGGTCAAGCCGGGGGTTGTCGGCAGCGCGGCTTCTCCGTAGGATAGCACCGAAATGGCGAACCCGCACGACACTCCCGACGCGCTGAAGGAGCTTCAGGACGCGATTTACAGGGAGAAAGTGCTGCGTGCGAGGGAGCTGACTCCGGGCGAGCGCTGCTCCGATGTTTTCGAACTATCCACGTTCCAATTTCACCTCATGCATGCCGGTGCGATGAAACGCCTCGGCACGGATGACCACGAAGCGGGGTGGAAGGAAGTCCGTCGCTCGCTCGACCGGCTGGCGAAGGTGCATGAAGCCGGGCTCTATACCACCACGCCTCCGCTTGCCCGATGAAACTCGAAGAACTGGCCGGCCAACTTTTCGACATCGCCGAAAAGAGTGGAGTTCCACACATGGCGGTGGGTGCGATCGCCGCGGGAACCTACGGCATCCCCCGTGCAACCAAGGACATCGATTTTCTCGTAGCCACCGACGACAATTTGGGAATCCGCCAGCTCATCGAGGCATTCCGACCTCTCGTGGAATTCGATCCGCAGGTCCAGTTCGACACGCTCACCTGGGGCAAGCGCTGGGTCGGTGTTTCGACAACCACGCCGCACTACAAGGTCGAGCTTTTCGAGATGTTCGACGATCCTTTCGTCCAATCGGAATTCTCACGTCGCACGCGGACCTATGTGCCGATTCTGGGCAGGGAGATTCATGTGCCCACGGCAGAGGACATCGTCGTGCAAAAGCTCAGGTGGGCGCGGCCGAAGGACCTTGATGACGCCCGCGACGTGCTCGCCGTGCAAGGCCCGGAAAATCTCGACATGAGCTACATCGAGAAATGGTGCGGGATTCACGGCACCATGGACCGACTGCATCGCGTGCTGGCGGAGATCCCGCCGCTATAGCAAGTCACCAGATCACTTTCACACCCGGATAAGTCGGAATGATCCGATCCGAAGTCAGAATCGTGAACCCTCTCTGAAGTGCTGTAGCCACGACAACGCGATCAAAGGGATCGCGGTGGATCAGCGGAAGATCCGCCGCCGCGCAAAAGACCGAGATATCCGGTACGTGCCTGTCCAGATTCAGGGAATGGCGCGTCGCAAGCGCCTCCGCCCAAGCCAGCGGATCGGTCGGAAGCTGGAGCTTGCCGGTCTTCACCTTGATCGCAATCTCCCAGACCACCACCGGGCTGATACAGGCATCACCGCCTGCTTCCAAGGCCTCGCGCGCCGCCCGTGGCAATGAACCTGCGGCCAGTGCCAGAAGAGCGCAGGTATCCAGCAAGAGATTCATCGGCAATCCCGGGGCCATTCATCTTCTGCCAGAGGCTCCGCAGGATCGTAGCTGGGAGCAAGGATCGGGCGAAGAGCGGGATCGGGCTCCAGATTGCGACGTCCGCGGGGAACGACTGCCGAGGAAAGGCGCGCGACCGGCTTGCCATCCTCACAGATCACCACCTCATCGCCGCGACTCGCATCCTTCACCAATTCGGCAAAGCGGATCTGCGCCTCGTGCATTTCCACGGTGATCATCGCGACCCACAATAGCAAAGCAGGGTCTCGTGTCAATTCACCCGCCCTACCCGATCAAATCCCCGATTGACCCGAAGTCCGGGGTGAAAAGCCGCTTGTACATCCGCGAGGCGTAGCCATCCGTCATCCCCGCGAGGAAGTCGCAGATGAGGCGGGCCTTTTGCGCCTCCGTCTCCGCCTGACCGATCTCGATGGCGGCGTCTTCGGGGAGGAGCTGGAAGGTCTGTCCGTCGATGTTGTCGCTGGTGACGTAGCGCTTCACGAGCACGTCCCACAGGCCGTGCAGGAGGTGGTTGCCCTTGTGCTCGAGTTGCTTGAGCTGCGGGGAAAGGAAGACTACCTCGAAAGCGAGCTTCTTGAAGAGCTTCGACTCCGCCTTCACCGCGGGATCGACGACCAGCCGGTAGCGGTAGCGGTTCGTCGCGCCGCTGAGGAAATTCGTGTCGGTGACGAGCGTCGCGGCGCGGATGTAGCGACCGATTCGCGACCCGACGAAGGGGTCCACGCGGCGCTTGCGGATCGAGCGGATCAGCTCGCCCAATGGCGTATCATCCCCCACCTCCACCCCGTGCTTCTCCGCCCATGCCTCGATGCGCTCGATGCGCAGGAAGCCGGCGCGCACACTGTCCGCGAGGTCATTCAGCGAGTAGGCGGTATCGTCCGCCCAGTCCATGACCTGGCACTCGATGGACTTGAAGGAATCGCGCTCCTTGCCCGGAGGATACTCCGCGGGGAAGTCATTCCCACCCATCGCCCAGTCGAGCCACGTGTGCTGGAAGTCGTAGAGGAAATGGTGCTCCGGCAGCTTGTCCGCGGTCCGCAGCTCGCTCCACAGCGACTTGTATTTCAGCACCGCATCCAGGAAGGCGCGGCTGGGGTCCATGCCAGTGCGCTTCGCGGAAAAGATCCGCTCGGTGAGCAGGCGCAGCGTCTGCGCATTCCCCTCGAAGCCACCGTACGGGCCCATCAGGTGATTCAGCGTCCGCTCCCCCGCGTGGCCGAAGGGCGGGTGCCCAAGATCGTGGGAGAGGCAGGCCGCCTCCACGAGATCCGGATCGATGTAGAAGTCCTCCGAAAGATGCTCCCCGCGCGACATCAGCCAGTGGCAGATCGAGCGACCAATCTGCGCGACCTCCAGCGAGTGCGTCAGCCGCGTGCGATAGAAGTCGTACTCGCCGCTCCAGAAAACCTGCGTCTTGTTCTGCAAGCGCCGGAAGGCAGGCGTGTGCAGCACGCGGTCCCGGTCGATCTGGAAGGGCGTGCGGAAATCCGCGAAATCGGCTTTCCCGGAGAATCGCTCGGTATCGAAGGCGCCGTAGAAGCGGTTGGGCATCGCGGCTTTGCTAAAGCGCGCCGCGGGGCTTGGCGAGGCATTCCGCGCGTGTGCGAGGCGTCCACGCGGCGATCAGCGACCCTGCTTCAAGTGCATCTCCAGGATCCGCTTCACCTCGACGGCGGCCTTCGGGCAATTCTGGACGCTGTGGTTGTACGGCACGATGCACTCGCTCTCCGCCTTCGCGAGGTGCGAGGACCAGTAGGGCACGATGCCATCGGAGCTATCCGGCGAGTCTCCCCTGCCCCGGTCGCCGATGACGGAGTGGACCTTCACGCCATTGCGGAAAGGCACGTCGCGGAGAGCGTCGTAGGCGGGATACGAGGGTGAGAGCGAGCCGATGCTGGTGAACCAGCCCTTCGATGACGTCCTGCCGTTCGTCATCACGCTGGAAAAATCGTTCAGCGTGAAGTCCACGAGATCCACCGTCATCGTCTTCGGCAGGCGGATCAGCTTCACCATCCACTCGGAGAAAAAGCGGTCCGCCATCGGGGAGCCGCGATGAGGTGCGGCCATGAAGATCACGCGGTCGGGAGTGTCCACCGGCTCGTACATCGCCAGCGCCTTCACCGCGGCGAGGGTTTTCTTGTTCGTGGTGAGCTGCTCCAGCGGACGATCCTCGAAGGCCTCGTAGATCCGGTTGCCGGGTTTTTTCAGCGATGCCTGGGTGATCACGCCACCCATCGAGTGGCCGATCACCACCATCTTCTCCCACTGGTCCACCGGCCCCTGCCTGCGCGCATACTTGTCCGCTTGCCTCATCGCGAAGCGGAAGCGCGCGGCATTGTAGGTCCAGTTGTTTCCCGTCGGGTAGCTGAAGAACCACACCTGATAGTTCTCGCGGAACCACTTCTCGCGATTCAGCTCATTGTAGAGCCTCTTGAAGGCACCGGGGCTGGAATTCAGCCCGTGCACCACGATCAGTGGGATGCGCTTCGGATCGTAGGGCGTGGAAACGTAGAGCGCGGTCTCCTCGCTGAAGCGGCTCGGCAGGAAAACCTTCTCGAGGTCCAGGTCGTCGAGATTGCTCATCTGCCAATAGAAGGCCGAGGGCGCGGACCAGTCCGCGGCCAGATCCATCGCGCGCGTACCGACCTTCTCCGTATCCGAGCGCCCCGGATAGACGAAGGCCCACTCCGGCGACTTCCTCTCGGGAAAGCGCAGCACCGCGGTGAGATTCAGCGGCACGCCGGTCGGAGGCTCGAATTGCCAGCGCGGCTCGCCTTCCTCGGCGGTCTTTTTCCACCCCACCACCGGCACGCCGAGGCCGTCCTCCACATGGCGCTGGCCGACATTCTTCGTCGAGATCCTCGATGCGGGCAGGATGGCATCCAGATCCTGCACGCGGATGCCCGCACCGAGCGTGCGCGTCTCGTCGATGGTGGTGCCCATCCTCGCCGCCTTGTCATGCAGGGTGCCGCTGCCGCAGTGGAGCTGGTCGAAGAGCTTCGCCACCGCGTCATTGTAGGACACGCGCGCCTGCTCCCGCTCCGCCGCGCTGCCCGCCGAGGCCATGCCGCGCCAGCCCTGCCGTGCCTGCTCGATGAAAGCCGATGGCTCACCGCGCGACGCACGCGGCACCACGCTGCACTTCGGCGCGGACGGCGTGCCGCACTGGCAGAGGACGACGGTGAGGGATACTGCCGCGAGCCGGATGAGAGTCATGAACGGCGCAGGACATAGCGGGCGGACACGCTTTCGGCAAGATACGGGATCTTGCGAAACGCGACGCCGCGGATAACTTGTCCGAATGGAAAACCTCGAAACCCTCCGCGCGAAGTTCATGGACTCCAAGCCGGCCCCCATCCCGGAGGAGGCCTACGAGCCCCGCCACGCGCGACGCCGGAGAACGCTGGGTGAAGAGCACGCCCTGCCGCTGTGGGGCCGGTGGGTCATCGGCCTCGCCCTGGCGGTGGTCGCGTCAGCGGTGGGCTTCTACTACTTCGGCGAGGAAGCCATCGTGCGGTCGATGCCTGCCGTTTTGCAGTGGCTCGGCTTCGTCGTCGTGATCCTCGCGGGCATCGTCGTCTATTTCCTGCCCGCCGTCGTCGCGTGGAATTACCAGGTGCGCCGGTCAGGGGCGATCCTGGCGCTCAATTTCCTCGTTGGCTGGACCTTCTTCGGCTGGGTCGGCGCTTTCGTCTGGGCCATCGCCGAAGTCGAGAGCCAGGAGCCGCTCACAAGCGCCCCGCAGCCTTGATATCGAGGTAGCGGTTCGCCAGCGCGATTGGGAACTGCTGCGCCGGGACATCCACGGTGAGAATGCCCGAGCCTTGGAGCGTCGCCAGCACCTCGGCGCGCTCGGCATCGTAGCGCTCCGCCGCGGCGAAGCGGAGGGCGTCGGAAAACTCGTCGATCGGCTTCGTCCTCGCATCCTCCACCGAGCGCTCCCGGAGGCTGGCGAGCATCACGAGGTGCTTCGACCGCAGGAGCCGCAGCGCGGGGATCAGCTCGGAGGAATCCTCGCCGCGCAGGTTGGTCATCACCACCACCAGCGCCCGGCGCTTTTGCCGCGCGAGCAGGCTCTCCGCCGCCGCGGCGAAGTCGCTGGGCTCCGGCGTGGTCTGGTAGTCGAAGAGATGATTCAGCAGCACCGCCATCGAGTGCGCGCCCTTCACCGGCGGCAGCCAGCGGTTCGTCCCGCCGAAGGCCTGCACGCCGACCTGGTCGCCCTGCCGCAGCGCCACGTAGGACAGCAGCAACATTGCATTCAGGCAGTGGTCGAATTGCGGGAGCTCGCCATCCATCGCCCGCATCCGGCGGCCGGTATCGGTGAGGAAGATGACGATCTGGTTCCGCTGCTCTTGGAATTCGCGGCTGATCAGCGCGACGCGGCGCGAGGTGGCCTTCCAGTCGATCTGCGACATGGGATCGCCCTCGCGGTATTCGCGGAGCTGGTGGAAATCGCGGCTGCTGCCAGCGTAGGCCTTCCGCACGATGCCCATCTGCTCCTGCCGCGCCTGCATCGCGAGCAGCGCGAATTTCAAGACCGGCTCGTAGTCCGGATAGACCTTCACCTGCTCGGCTTCGCCCGCGAGGTGCCGCCTGCGCCAGAGACCCAGCAGGGACGTCCGCTGCACGTGGACCTTCCCGAAGGACGCCATGCCGCGCTCGATGAGCCGCACCGGGTGCGTCACGCGGGCCTTCCCGCCGCTACCCTGGATGGTGCCTGCCCATGGCATGGCCTCCGCCTGGCCACCGGCGGGAATGCCGTCGAAGATCTCGACGACCGCCGGAAAGCGCCCGGGATTCCGGACATCCAGCCGCACGTCCGACGCCTCGCCTACGGCGAAGCGGCCTGGCAAGCGCCGCGAGATCTCCACCGGTGCGAAGCGCTTCAGCACGATGCCATCGACCAGCGCCGTCACCGCCAGCACCACCGCGGAAATCCACCACGGCGTCACCAGCTCGCGCCACACCGAGGCCGCGAGCCCGAAAAGGGCCCACGCCACCACGATACCCAGCGCTCTGGCAGTCGGACTCATGCGTAGTCGGATCTCAAATTTCGAATCTCAGATTTCAAATTCCCGGATGTGGAAAGCCCCCTCACTGGCGTGGAAAGCCGCTTGGATCACTGCCGCGGCGCGGGCACGGAATCGACGATCATGCGGAGCACCTCGTCCATCGATTGCCCGCCCATCGCCACTTCCGGCGCGAGCTGGACACGGTGGCGCAGCACCGGCAGCGCGGCGGCCTTGATGTCGTCCGGGATGACGAAGTGACGGCCATGCATTACCGCGATGGCCTTGCCGATGCGGACTAGCGCGATCGCGCCGCGGGTGCCTGCACCGAGCCACACGGTCTTCGCCTCGCGCGTCGCTTGGACGATCGCCACGGCGTAGTCCACCACCTCGCGCACGACCTGCACGGCAGCGACGGCGGCCTGAGCGCGCACCACTTCCTCCGGCGTGGCCACGACCTGCAGTTCCGAGGTCGAGGAGTCTCCCGGCGCTTCCGAGGCGGCGCGGGCAACGATCTCCGACTCGGCATCGCGTTCCGGATAGTCGATGATGATCTTCATCAGGAAGCGGTCGAGCTGCGCCTCCGGCAGCGGGTAGGTGCCCTCGTGCTCCACCGGATTCTGCGTGGCCAGCGTCATGAAGGGCGGCGAAAGCCGGAGCGTCTCGCCATCAATGGTCACCTGGCGCTCCTGCATCACCTCCAGCAGGGAGGCCTGGGTCTTGGCCGGCGCGCGGTTGATCTCGTCCGCCAGCAGCAGGTTGCAGAAGACCGGACCCTGCCGGAGCTGGAAAGTCTGGCTCTTCATGTCAAAGAGCCGGAAGCCGGTAACGTCCGACGGCATCAGGTCCGGTGTGAACTGGATACGGCCGAAATTCCCGCCGAAGGCCCGCGCAAGCGCCACCACCAACATCGTCTTGCCCAGACCCGGCTTGCCCTCCAGCAGCACGTGTCCGCCCGCCAGCAGTCCGGCTAGCACCTGGCTGACCACCTCGCGCTGGCCGATCACGGCGTGCTCCACCTGCGCCCGCAGGCGGGCGACCAAGGCTGAGGCATCGGCGGAAGGCGGCGGCGCGGGCGGGGCGTATTGTACGGCGTCTTCTTCGGTCATGTGAGTGAGAGGTGAAGCTTTTGGAGATCCGCGACCACGCGGGTAAAGGCAGTGAGATCAGCCGGGCGCTCATGGGTCATCGCCCGCTCGGCGCGCTCGCGGGTCATCCCGGCGCGCTCGGCCATCCATTCGAAAAGATCGCCATGATGCTGGCCGCCATGGCGCATCGCGCGCTCCAGCACCGAGTCGCGCAGCGGGCGCAGCATCGCCTGCCCCTTGTCGAGCCGCCATTGGAAGTCGCCGAGCGCTTCCAGGTGATGGTCGTAGTCGCGCTGGTGGGTCGGCTCGTCCTCGCGGCGCATCGGGCCGAAGCGCGGCATGTTCTTCCACAGCCACACCACCGTCAGCACCAGCAGGCCGATGAGCGCAGGCCAGCCGTGCCGCCAGAGCATCGTCCAGAGGGAAAGCCCGCCGTCGCGGATGATGGCGACCGTTCCCTCGTAGTAGGACATGTCCACCAGCGCCAGCAGTAGCTCCGCGTGGTCGTGGTCGCCGATGTAGCGGTTCCGGAAGGGTCGCGCATCCATCATCACCGTGACGATGCCATCGCCCACGAATGACTGGGCCATCGCCTGCCGCGTCCTGCCGTCGTGATCCACGCCCAGCATGGATTCCGCGAAAACCTCGTATCCCGTGCCATCCACCACGAGGCGCTTCGCTTCCACCTTCGTGCCGCTCGTGCTGAAGGTGAAGCCCTGCTCCTTCAGCCAGGCATCGAGCGACTTCGGCACAGCTTCATCGTCGAAGATATAGCGTAAGCTTCCCGAGCCCCGCCAGTCATCGTGATAGGACTCCGAGTTCTCAAACAGGCAAATGAGATGCCCGCCGTCGCTCACCCAGTCCTTCACCTCGCGGACGTAGGCATCGGTGGTCAGCACCGATGCCGGCACGATCATCACCGAGACGTCTTCCAAGTCCGGCCAGCCGGGCTTGTTGAGGACGGCGTGGTCCATCTGCTCCAGAAAGCGCGCGGCTGCGAGGTAGGCATCCAGCTTCGCCCTGCCCTTGTAACCCGTCTCCTCGGTGCGGGTCGTGTAGCTGCCGCCGCCACAACCGGCGACCAGCAGGCAGAGGAGAAGCCAAAGCGTCCTCACGCCCGTCATGCCGGCCTCCTTTCCGAGGAAAACGGCCACGTCGCGCAGAGCTCCTGCATGCGCTCGTCCTGCGGGGCGCGACGACCGTAGGCCAGCGTCATCCAGGCATCGGTCAGCCCGCCGAAGTAACCTGAGTGCGCCGCGGCCTCAGCTTCCACCCGGCGCAGGCAATCGCTCTCGGTGTCCGACTCGGCGATCTCCACGCCGCCGGTCTCAATGAGCCGGGAAATCGTCCCGCGATACAGCAGGCTCATCGCCTCATGGCGCCGTCCGACGCGCCACAGCTCCATCGCCGCGGTCGGGATGTCCTTTGGCAGCGACTCCGGCGCGACATCCATGCCCATCACCACGCGTGCCGCGGCAGGGACGGGCTTTTGCAAGCTGATGCCGGCACCTTTGAATACATGGCGATACCGCCAGATCATCCACACGAAGAAGGCGATCAGCAGTCCTAGCAGCGTCCAGCCGATGCCGGAGATCAGCATTGCGAACCAGTCGCCCGGGCCACTCCAGCCGCCGGAGGAACCGCTCGGAGTGCGCTCCTTCCACGTGTGCTTGAAGACCTCGAAATCCGGATGCGCCTTCACGTCGCTGATCACCTCCTTCGGCGTCCCGTCAGCCATCGACCGCGGCGAGATCGCGAAGAAAACGAGCAGCGTCATCACCGCCCCGGCGACCCCGCGCAGGCGGTTCCCCAGGCGGCGGAAGGCGAGTTCCACGTCCCAGCCCTCGATCCAGGTACGATGGTTCACGTAGATGCCGAAGCCCGCACCGGTGCCGAAGACATCCACCAGCGACATCGCGAGCATCACCGCGCTCACCCCGGTCCACAGCAGCCCCTGCGGCAGGCCCGCCCAGGAATTCCCGCTCCACTCCTTCATCGCCAGGTTCCACACCTCCGCCTCGGTGGAGGGCAGGAACATCAGCGCCGTGGCAAAGACCGCGACCGCCAGCCACGCGGTGAGGAAGGCGCGCCACAGCGCGAGCACCACCACCGTGGCATCCCCGCGACGCAGCAGGATCCGCACGCGGGTGGCATAGTCCTTTTTCCGCAGGCCCTCCAGATCCTCCACGGCCATCGTCAATGGCCGCCACGGGGACAGACGTGCCCACAGCATGCGATAGAAGAAGCGCCGCACGCAGGCACGCGGCCACTCGCGAAGAATGGCCCGCCAACCGGGCAGCTCACCGAAGAGCCGGCGGCTCATGACAAAAAGCACCAGTCGCGAGCTCACCGGCATCCACCACCAGCACAGCAGCAGCATCAGCAGCGGGAGGTCCCGCAGGAAGACGAGCGAAAGCACCAGCGGCGGCAGCATGCCGAGCCACCAGCAGGCGAGGAGCCGCCAGAAATCGCGTCGTGACAGCGCGATGCCGAGGTCCACCGCCTCCCAATCGCTCCGTGGCCGGAGCTCCGCCGTCATTTCTTCAAGCCGCACGCGTCCCCCTTCCCAATGCCAGGAAATACACCGCGTGAAGCACCCATCCGGCGATGCCGACGGCATACTTCACCCCCGAGTCCATCGGCTGCGCGGACCAGAAGCCCTCCACCACCGCGGCCATGCCCGTCATGACCGCCGCGCCGAGCAGCAGCGGCAGCGCCTGCTTCCCCGCCTCCGCGATCGCCCGCGATCTGGGCAAGCGCCCCGGCTTCAAAACCCCGAGCCCGAGCCGCATGCCTGCCATGCCCGCGACCACCATGCCGAGCAACTCGTAGGACGAGTGACCCGCCACGAAGGTCCAGAAGGACTCCGGATTGCACGCGTAGTGGACATACCCCGCCGAGGCCCCGATGTGGATGCCATTGTAAACGAGGAAGAAAATGGTGCCGACGCACGCGGCGATGCCCCCGGCGAAGATCTGGAAGTCGATGCCGACGTTGTTCCGGATGTAGAAGCCGAACATCATGAAATTCGAGCCGAACTCCTCCCGCAGGTGGCTGATCTGCTCCTCCTTCCCGCCATACATGCTCTCCATGCTGGCCATGCCCTGCTGGCCGATGGCGGAGCGGATCCAGTCGATATCGAACCACGCCGACGCCATCATCGCGAAGAACGGGATCCAGAAGAGCGCATTGCACAGCCAGAAAAGCCGCCACTCCTTCCGGACGATCTGCGGGAATCCGGCGACGGCGAATCTCAGCGCGGTCTGCCAGCCGTGCTTGCGGCTGCGGTAGAGGAGCTTGTGCCCGCGGATGACAAGGGCATTCAGCCGCTCGATCAGGTGGCCCGCATACATCCGGTGGCGGGCCAGCGCAAGGTCGGAGCAGGCCTCGCGGAAGCGCCGTGGCAGCTCGTCCACGCCTTCCACAGGCTTGCCCTTCTCCACGCTGGTGATCAGGCGGTCCAGCTCCACCCACTCGGCGGCGCGGCGTTCTTCAAAGGATCCGGGGCTCATCGTCTCTCCTGCAGCCAGTGGGCTATCGCCATGATGCGCGTGACGCCCCTGCGGCCGTCGGCGCCCGTCAATTCCTTCGCGTGATTCGCGATCTCGACCTGTCGTCCCTCTGACCAGAAGCCCGCGCGCTCGCGGAAGGCGACGACGGCGCGGACTTCCTCCGGCCGCAGGGCCATGGCCGGGCGGGCAGCTTCCATGGGCGGGGGCGCGGGTGCCGAGGGCTCCGGCAGCACACGGTCGTAGATCACCACCGTCCCGGCCGCGAGATCGCCGAGCCGCTGGAAGCGCTTCGTGGCCATGCACGCCGCCAGGCCGAAGGCCATGGTGGGCACGGGGAGCCCGCTGGTCCACACCGTGGGCCACAATGGCATCTCATCGATCCAACGCAGGAAATTCCTCAAGATCGACTGCCCGAAGGTGATCGGCGCGCCGGACGTCTGCACCACGCGCAGGCCCATCATGCGCTTGCCGGGCGTCGCACCACGCTTCGAGGCTTCGAAGAACACGGGATACCACCAGCGCATGAAAAACCACACGAGCAGGAATATCCCCATCGCCACCTGGAAACCGATCGCCACTCCCGCAAACACGAGCACGAAAGCTCCGGCGATCAGGATCAGCATCTGAATGATCAGGTCTATGGCCATGGCGATCCCGCGTGGCAGCGGTCCAGCGATGCGGAGCCGCACCTCCACGCCCTCGGCCAATTCGATGGCCTGCAGCGTGTCGATCCGCAGCGTGGAATCTTCCATGTGTCCCAGAGTCGCGAGGAGGCTAGCGACAGATAATATTACGTAAAGGCAGGATACGCCGGAAATGCGACCGTTAGACGGCATAACCCCGCCCGCCACCACAGGTCGCGGGAGGCTCTGGACTACAGGCGACACGGGTCAATCCCTACCGCATACGTAGTAATGACCGCACAAGGATGCCGGGCAGGCCACCCACCGAAATACACGTAGGTCCCAAACGTCTTGAATGGTGGATTTTCGCGACACAACCCGCTAGAAGGCTTCCTGTAGCAAAGATCAGAAAGGTGTTCTCGTGCCAAAATGACTGCTCCCGTCAGGCACCCGGGGCCGACCCGACCGGCAACCACAGCGTAAAGACATCGAGCCACTAAACCCCTGATCCGTTTTCGCCGTTTGAAATTGAGACGATCCCACACGGGCCGTGTCCTCCTTACTCGAATACCAAAAAAAACCAAAATGCATACTCCCCGATTCGTACGAGGCTCCCTGCTCCTCCTCGCGGCATCGATGCCGGTACATGCCGCCCTCTACTGGGACGGCACCTCCACCACCCCGGACGCTGACGGAGGAGTCGGCACCTGGGACACCACGGCCACCAACTGGGACTCCGCAGCCGTCGCAGGCACGGACGTCGTCTGGAATCCGGCTGAGACAGCCGCCTTCGGCGGGACTGCCGGGACAGTGACCATCGCCACCGGTGGCATCACCGCGGCGAACCTCGATTTCCAGGTCACCGGCTACAATGTCAGCGGAGATCCCATCGCGCTCAGCAATGGCAATGTCCGGGTCGGCTCAGGCTCCGCCACCGTGGGATCCGTGATCACCGGAAGCAACGGCCTGACGAAGACCGGCTCCGGCGCCATCATTCTGGCTGGCAACAATACCTATACCGGGACCACTACCGTGAGCGGAGGTATACTTGTCGCAAACGTCTTGGCAAACAACGTGACGGCGTCCTCGCTCGGTATCGGCACTTCGCTGGTCCTGGATGGCGGGACCTTCCGCTATCCGACGGCGTCCGCCAACGTGAACAATTTCGCCCGCCTTATCACCCTCGCTGGCGACTCGGTCGTGGATATGGAAGGCGCTGGCTTCCTGTTCTTCGGCGGGGTTATTTCGGGCCCGGGGTCTTTGACCAAAGTTGGCACCCGGCAGTTGATCATCAGCGGCAACAATACCTATCAGGGTGAAACCTTCGTCAATGTAGGTGAGGTCCAGATCCGCAATCTGAACGCATTCGGCACCACCGGACAGGGCACGACCGTGGCCGACGGCGCACGCGTGGCGGCTGGCGGGGCACTGGGAGGAACCGTCAACGAGAGATTCACCCTCAACGGCCTCGGCGGAGGAAACGGAGCCCTGCAGGCAAATGACTCCGGCACCAATGTCACCTTTGGAGGTGCCATCACCCTGGCGACCACCAGCGGCATCGGCGGCGGGGTTCCCTTCGCAATCAGCGGCGTCATCGGCGGTCCCGGAGGCCTCACGAAGCTGACCACAAATGCCGTCACGCTGAATGGCACCGCGGCAAATACCTACACGGGCGTCACCACCCTCGGCGGCACCGGCAAGCTGGTGCTGGACAAGACCGATGGAGTCGTCGCCATCCCGGGAAACATCAATCTCTCCTCCACAGCGTGGAACGGCCAGAACTCGGGTGTCGTCCTCGCCAGCAACGAGCAGATCGCCGATACCTCCATCGTCACATGGACGACGACCTCAGCCCCGGCGGGTGGTGCTCAGGAAGACAGCTTCCTCCGCCTGAACGGCTATACCGAGACCATCGGTGGTCTGGTTTCAACCGGTCTCGGATTCAAGGCCGTGGTCGAGAACCGTGGTGCCAATGACCTCGCCACCTATGGCCAAGGCACGCTGATCATCAATGTCGCCACTGGCCTCACTCACAACTACAACGGCAGCATGCGGGATAGCGACGGTGGCGACAGCGGCACCGGCGGCAAGGTGGCCCTCACGAAGACCGGCCCGGGCACCCAGGTGCTCTCCGGCGGCATGAACTCCGCCACCGGCCCGCTGCTGGTAAACGCCGGCACTCTCCGGGTGAACAATCTGCTCGGCAGCGCCACCTCCTCGGTCACCGGTACCGGTACTCTGGAAGGCACCGGCACGATGAGCGGCGGAGCCGTCACCGTCACCGCCGGCGGCACCCTCGCCCCCGGCATCACGGGCACGGGCACCTTTACCGTCACCACCCCGGCGGTCATTGGCAACTTGGGCAAGCTTTCCTTGGCCACCGCCACCCTCGGCGGCTCTGCCACCGTCGCCTCCGGCGGTCTGGTCACGGGTGCAGGCACGGTCTCGGGCTCGCTGACCGTCCAGAGCGGTGGCACGCTCACCCCGGGCACCGATCTCGCGCCCATCGGCACCATCTCCGTCAATGGTGCCCTGAATCTGGCGGGAACCACCAACATCCAGATCGGCAAGACCGGCGGAGTGGTCAGCAATGACTCCATCGCCGGGCCTACGAGCATCGCCTTCGGCGGAACCCTCGCCATCTCCGTCGTTGCCGGCAGCGAGGCATTCACGGTGGGAGATACGATCACGCTGTTCAATTCCCCTGGCGCCCTTTTCTCGGGCTCCTTCGCCAGCATCACCGGACTGCCCGCCCTCGGCACAGGCTTGCAGTGGGAAACCACGAACCTGACGAGCAACGGCACCATCTCCGTGGTCAGCAATACCAGCGCTCCCGGCTTCAGCCTCTCGAGCGGTGGCTACATCGGAGCCCAGTCCGTGACCATCTCGTCGGACCCCGGTGCGACCATCTACTACACCACCAATGGATCCACCCCCACGGTCTCGTCACCGAGCGGCCTGAGCCCGCTGACGGGCATCACCGTGCCGGACAATACCGTCGGCTTCACCATCAAGGCGATGGCCAAGCACCCGGACTTCGGATTCAGCGCCGTCTCCACCGCGACATACAATACCGTCTCCGGCTCGGCCAAGTGGAACGTGGACGCCAATGGCAACTGGAGCGATGCCGGCAACTGGCTCAACCAGGTTGTGCCGAACGGAACCGGCGTCCAGGCCGACTTCACCTTCACGCAGGGCTTCCCGACCCTCGTGACCGTGGACAGCAACCGCACGGTCGGCGGCCTGCTCTTCAACAACGCGAACGCGATCTCGTGGACGCTGGAAGGATCCAGCGTGCTGACACTCGACGTCGCCACCGGCTCGCCGGTCATTGCGACGCCCAATGTGGCCGTGGAAACCTTCATCTCCACCGTGCTCGGGGGAAACAAGGGCTTCACCAAGACCGGTGCGGGACTACTGACCTTGTCCGGAGCGAATTCCTACGCCGGTGACACCGTCATTTCCGGCGGCGTCGTGAGCGTGGCGAACCTGAAGTACAACGGCACGGCATCGCCGCTCGGAACGGGATCGAATCTCGTCCTCGACGGTGGCACCCTCCGCTATACCGGAGGCAGCGTCCGCGTCGACCAGGTCAGCAACTTCAACCGCAACGTCGTGCTGACCGCGAACAACGGCACGATCGAGACGGGAGCCGCCGGATTCTGGCTCGCGGAAGGCGTCTTCTCCGGAGCGGGCGGCTTCACCAAGACAGGTGCGAAGCAGCTCATCCTGGTGAACGCCGGCTCCTACGGGGGCGTGACGAATGTGAACGAAGGTGAAATCCAGTTCCGCACGCAGACTTCGCTCGGAGCAGCCACCGCGGGCACCAACGTGGCCAACGGGGCATGGGTCGCGGCAGGTGGAAACGTGAATGGAGCGGTCGCCGAGCCATTCACGCTCAACGGCACCGGCAATGGAAACGGCGCGCTGCAAGGGAACGACGCCTCCACCGTGAACTTCACGGGCCCTGTCACCCTCGCGACGACGGCCGGTGTCGGCGGCTCCCGCGACTTCACCCTCTCCGGCGGCGTCAGCGGCCCGGGTGGACTGACGAAGCTGAGCGGCAACAACATCACCGTGACCGGAGCCTTGACCTACCAGGGCCCGACCACCGTGTCCGCGGGCACGCTCGGCATCTCCGGCACCACCACGAGTGGACTGACGGTGGCCACCGGAGCCACCTTTGCTCCCGGTGGGGCTATCATCGGCACCTTCATCGCGGGGAATACCGACATCAACGGCACCTACGCCTTCCAAGCGACTGAAACCACCGCTGACAACCTGACGGTGAATGGCAACCTGGACATCGAAGGAGCCACCCTCGCCTACTCCCAGCTCATCGCGCCAACAGCCAACAGCTACGTCATCGCCAGCTACACGGGCACCCTGACCGGCACCTTCACCGTCACCGGCACCCTGCCATCAGGCTACTCGGTGGTGTATGATGCGACCGCGAAGCAGATCCTGCTGAGAAAGTCCGGTGGCTTCTCGAGCTGGGCCAGCACGAACGGCTTGACCGGCTCACCGACCGCCGACTTCGACAACGACGGCCTGCCAGACGCCGTGGAATACGTGCTGGGCTCCGATCCGAAGGCATCCAGCACCGCAGCGGCACCGGCACTCAGCCTGTCCGGCGCGAACATGGTCTTCACTTTCAACCGCGCCAACTCGTCCAAGACCGCGGACGTGACGGTGGCGATCGAGGTGGGCACCAACCTGACCGCCTGGCCGACCACCTACACCGTGGGCAATGACACCGCCGGCTCCACGGCGGGCGTCACGGTTACCGCAGGTGCCAACGCCGATACCGTCACCCTCACCGTGCCTCGCGGAACGGACACGAAGAAATTCGCCCGTCTGAAGGTCACGGTCGCTCCCTGATCCGGCCTCACCCGCCACACAGCAGAAAACGCAGGAAGGCGTCCCCGCGAGGGGGCGCCTTCTTTCCGTGTGGGTGGGAGGATTCCCAAGGCCACTGTCACGATTCCGCCCCCGATGCTGGAATTTTGGAATCAGCCGCTGCTTCCGCTTTCATACGATTTCCGCACAGGCGAGGCGCACGGACGCGGCATATCGCGATTTTGTCGTCACCTTTCCGTTTGTGCCGGAAGCCCAACCGCATAGCTTGACCACGATGAACACACCTGACCTGAACCGCCGCCATTTCGTGAAGCTCTCCGCTGCCGCCGTCGGCGCGCTTGCAGCCACGCCTGCCGCATTTGCGCAGGACGCGAAGGCGGCGTTCACCCTCCCCGCCCTGCCTTACAAGCCCGCCGATCTCGCGCCGCACATCGATGCGAAAACCATGGAGATCCACCACGGCAAGCACCACCAGGCCTACATCACGAACCTGAATACCGCCGTGGCCGCCAATGCCTACCTGCAAGGCAAGCCGATCGAGGATCTGGTGGTGAACCTGCCGAAGATCGAGGACGAAGCCGTCCGCATGACCGTCCGCAACAACGGTGGCGGCCACTGGAACCACGCATTCTTCTGGGAAATCATGGCCCCGGCAGGAAAGGGCGGCGAGCCGGGCGACAAGCTCTTGGAAGCGATCAAGGCCTCCTTTGGCTCGATGGAGGATTTCAAGAAGCTCTTCGGCGAGGCCGCGACCAAGCGCTTCGGCTCCGGCTGGGCCTGGCTCATCGTGCAGGACGGCAAGCTGAAGGTCGTGAGCACCGCGAACCAAGACAGCCCGCTGATGAAGGGCATCGTCCCGGACAGCGACCTCGGCACCCCGATCCTGGGACTGGACGTGTGGGAGCACGCCTACTACCTGAACTACCAGAACCGCCGCCCGGACTACATCACCGCCTGGTGGAACGTGGTGAACTGGGACGAGGTGGCAAAGCGCTTCGCCAAGGCCTCCTGATAGCCCGGCTTTCGGGATACTTTTCGCAGAAATCGCGCGGCCTGACGGGGTCGCGCGATTTTTTTGTGTCCGGTCCCCCGATCTCGCGGACAGTAAGGTCCCAGAAATGCGGGAATCCTCCGATGCCGAACTCCTTTCGGACTGGCTGAAGCGCCAGCGCGAGACGGCTTTCCACGCCCTCGTCGCCCGCTATGCCGGGCTGGTCCACATGGCGGCACTGCGGACCTGCGAGGACGAGGCACTGGCCGCAGAGGCCTCGCAGCTCACTTTCATCACCCTCGCCCGCAAGGCCCGCTCGCTCGCCTCGCGCGGCTCCGTCGCCGGCTGGCTGCACATCACCGCCGTGATGCACGCCAAGAACCTGCTGCGCCAGCACCGGCGCGAATCCCGCAAACGCCAACTCCTGCGCACGCACATGGAAACTTCCCCGCCCGACCATGCCGCCGAGGCGTGGAAGAACATGCAGCCGGTGCTGGACGAGGCACTGGCCGCCCTGTCCACCAGCGACCGGGAGACCCTGCTGCTGCGCTTCTACCGCTCGCTGAGCGTGAAGGAGATCGCCGCCGCCCTGGGAATCGCCACGGATGCCGCGCAGAAGCGACTGGACCGCGCCACCGAGCGCCTGCGCCAGCAGCTCGCCCGCCGCGGCTGCCAGGTCGGCGGCTCGCTGGGTGCCGCCATGGTCGCCGGGCTGGGCGCGGATGCCCAGGCCGCGATCCCCGGAGTCGCCACCCTCGCCACGAAAGCCCTCGCCGCCACCGCAGCCGGTGGTGCCACCACTCTCACCACCATCACACTCATTGCCATGACCAAGAAAACCGCCATCACCGCCGGCGCGGCCCTGCTGCTTGTCGGAGCCGGAGCCGTCGCCTTCATCAATCGCGACACGGGAGCCCCCGCTGGAAATGCCCCTGAGGTCGCCACCACCGGTAAGCAAGGTACCGGAACCACCGGAGGCCTGGCACCCACCGAGGAATCCACCCGCGCCCCGAAGGCCAAGCCGCGCGAAACCACGCAGAACTCCGACCTCATCGCGCAGTACGGGGAGTCCCGCACCAATCTCTCCAAACATGTCGCAAACAACGTCATCGGCCTCTTCGAGGATGGCGTGGCCATGGGTGAAATGGCCACCACCGGGGAATTCGCCGGTGCCTTCGGCGGACCGCGCGCGCACCTCGGCCGCTCGCTAGGCGGGCTGCATGGCCGCCTGAATCTCACCGACGAGCAGCAGGACAAGGCCGCCGCCGCCCTTGCCGAATATCAGAAGCGCGAGATCGCCCGCTCGAAGGAAAACATCGAGAATCTCAAGAAGGACCCGACGGCGCTGATGAAGCTCATGCTTGCCAGCGACTCCTACTCCCGCGGCGACATCACCGAGGAAGAGTGGAAGGCCGCCCAACTCGCCTCCGGCGACGAGCTGAAGGGTGTCATGAACCCGCTCGACCGCAACAACCTCCGCGGCCAACCCTTGAAGGACGACCAATTCGTGAGCGACCTGAGCGCGGTGCTCGACCCCGCCCAGACGGAAACCCTGCAGCGCGAAATGACCGAGCAGCAGGCCCGCGAGGCATCCGGCAACGGCGGCGGAATCACCAACATGCCCTCGATGAACCTCGAGGAACTCGACAGCACCATCACCTCCGCGAAGAAAGTCACCGCTGGCATGAAAGGCATGATGGAAGGCATGGGCGGCCTACAGGGCCTCGGTCCCATGATGGAGCAGCAGCGCCGGGCCCGTGAAGCCGCTCCCGCGGAGGAGGCTCCGGAGAGCACCGAACAGTGAGCTGACCGGTGGTCCGTGGCCGCGGCCTCCAGCCGCAGGTCCTCACCAGGCAGGGCTTGCGGCCTCCGGCCACAGCCACGGACAGGCTCAGAATTCCCCCTTGAAAGAGCAGCGGGCGGTCGGGGTCTCGTAGATCACGATCTCCGCGAGGCCCGGGAGCTGGGGCGCGAGCTTCTTCCAAAACCAGCCCGCCATCCGCTCGATGGTGGGGCTTTCAAGTCCCTCGATGTCATTGAGATAGCCGTGATCCAGCAGCTCCAGCAGCGGATTCATGGCCTCGGAGATCCGCTTGTGGTCATAGACCCAGCCGACGGACTCATCCACCTCTCCCTCGATGGAGATCTCCACCTTGAAGCTGTGGCCGTGCATGCGGCGGCATTTGTGGTCCTCCGGCAGGCTCGGCAGGGTGTGGGCGGCTTCGAAGCGGAAGTCCTTGGTGACGCGGGCGCGCATGCGGGGATGAAATCACCATTCATCGATCGCTCAATCACCAATCGGGCTACCGGCGTCCTGACGCTACGGAAAAACCCGCCCCGATGGTGCGCGATGCACGGGATGCATCTTTCGGCCCATTGCCCGCCCCGATTGCTGACTGGAGGATTGCTGACCGAAGATTTCCGCGTCACACCTCCCCCGCATGCCGGATTCCCGACCTGTCGTTCTCATCCCCAGCTACAATACCGGACCCATCCTCCCAGCCACCGTCGCCGCGGCGCTGGCCCAGGGCGTGCCGGTGCGGGTGGTGATCGACGGCTCCACGGACGGTTCGCCGGATCTCCTCGAGCCGCTGCTGGCCAATCCGCTGCTGAAAGTCACCCGCCTCGCAAAGAACGCCGGGAAAGGCTCCGCCGTCCTGCACGGGACCCGCGACGCGCTGGCCGAGGGCTTCACCCACGTGCTGTGCATGGATGCGGACGGCCAGCACCCGGCGGAGATGATCCCGGATTACTTCGGCCTCTCCCACCGGCACCCGGAAGCCGCGGTCTTCGGCCGCCCGGTCTTCGACGCCTCCGCCCCGGCGCTGCGGGTGAACGGCCGGAAGGTTTCGAATTTCTGGGCAAACCTGGAAACCATGGGCTGGGGCATCGATGACTCGCTCTTCGGCATGCGGCTCTACCCTGCGGCCGGGCTGGTGGAGGTCTTTGAGAGCACCAGCTTTGCCCGGCGCTTCGACTTCGATCCCGAGGTGGCCGTGCGCCTCGCTTGGCGCGGCGTCCCCATCCTGAACCTGCCCACTCCTGTCCGCTATCTCAGCCGCGAGGAAGGCGGCGTGTCGCAATTCCGCTATCTCCGGGATAACACCTTGCTGACGTGGATGCACACGCGGCTGTTCTTCGGCTTTCTCGTCCGCTTACCTTGGCTTGCCTTGCGGGGCGAAAACCCGCTCCTTTCCCTCAGCCCGCCCCGCAAGTGACCGCCGATCTTCCCAAAAAACTCGCCGCCCCCTTCCCCGGGGTCTGGGACCGCTGCTACGTGGGATCGAAGGTGAAGACCGATCCGCTCTACGGCGCGGTGCACGAAGAACTCCGCGGCTCGGCACTGCCCCTGCTCGACCTCGGCTGCGGTCTCGGGCTGCTGGCCTTCTATCTCCGCGAGCGTGGGCTGGACTTCCCCATCACGGGCGTGGACTACGATCCGCGGAAAATCGAGTCCGCCTGGAAGGCATCCGCCGCGCTGGATCACCGCGACCTTTCCTTCGCCACCCACGATGCTCGCCAAGGTCTGCCGGAGCATCATGGGAATGTGACGATCCTCGATATCCTCCAGTTTTTCACCCCGGAAGAACAGGCGACCCTGATCGGCCTCGCCGCATCCCGCGTCGCGCCGGGCGGCAAGCTGGTGATCCGCTCCTGCCTGCGCGATGACTCGCGGCGCTTCAAGGTGACGGTCTTCTGCGACTACATCGCGAAGGCCACCTTCTGGATGAAGGCGGCACCGACGCACTATCCCTCTGCGGAGGAGTTCCAGAGGAATCTATCACCCCACGGCAAGGTCACGATCAGCCCGCTGTGGGGCGGCACGCCCTTCAACAATCACCTGATCGTGATGGAGAAGGCGTAGCGGTCACTCCCGCTCGATGACCGCGGTGGTGCGGAGTTCGGCGGCGAGATCCTTCAGCACCTGCAGGCGGCGGGTGCGCGCGACTTCCTCCCGGATGCTGTTGACGACTTCTTCGAAGGGCTGGACGGAGGCCGGGCGGACGCCGGTAACCTTCACGAGGTGGTAGGCCTGCTCGTAGTGGAAGACGGGGCTGATTTCGCCCTCCTGCATCGAGAAGAGCATCGCCTCGAAGGGATTCAGCAAACGCTGCTGGTCGATCCACCCGAGATCGGTCTCGCCGCTTTTCTTCTGGGTATTCTCGGCGGCCAGCGTGGCGAAGTCCTCGCCGGCTAGCGCGCGGGTGCGAATGGCCAGCATGGCGGCGTAGTCTTCCCACGGATTGGAATTCTCCGGGAAGCGCACCATATGGAGCACCTGCGCCTCGGCGGGCGTACGGAAGCGGGTGATATTCGCGTCGTACCAAGTACGAAGCTCATCGTAAGTCAGCTCCGGCAGGCCGTCCCACAGGCTGGCGGTGAAGCGCTCCATGCGGAGCTGCGAGACGGTCTCCGCGCGCAGCGAGTCGCGCTGGGCGTCCAGCAGGTCCCACGAGGCACCGTGGCGTCGCCACTCGCGCAAGGTTTCCTCGAAGGCCGTGCGGACCTCGTCTGCGAGTGGCTGCGGCACGCGGCGCTCCGCCTCCTGGGCGAGCAGGATGCCATCGATGACCTCCTCCTCTGCCTGTGCGCGGAATTCATCATCCCGCTCGCAGCAGGAGACCTCGCTGGCCAGTTCCGCCTCCGCCTTGAAGCGGACATAGGCATCCTCGATCAGCGCGGGATCGGCCTGCTCACCATTGACTCGCAGCATGCCGGTATCAGCGCGGCGGGTTGAGCGGCGGCGGCGTGAAGCCTTCCATGAGGGTCGAGCGCGCCTCCAGCGTGGAGCGATATTGTGCGAGCTGGGCCGGGGTGAGGATGCCCTTCAGCGCAGAGACGCGGACCTCTGCGGTGGCGCGTTGCGCCTCGATGAGGCGGCGCTGCACTTCCTGCGGGTTCTGCATCGCCTCGGGATCATCCATCACGTCGCCCAAGTCTTCCAGGACGGAAGCTTGGTTCGGGCCGACCATGCCAAAGGATTCATTCATGAGCGCCCAGCCCGCCGGGCGTCTCGCCGCGGCGGCCTCGCTGATCTCGCGCATGGCACCCAGCGCCTGCTCGCGCTGATCCTCGGAAAGATCTACCAAGCCGATGAGGTCTGCCACGTCCCGCTGGGCCTTTGCCTCGATGCGGTTGTCGCTTTCCCGCTGCTTGAAATCATCGAGCGCGGCGACCTGCTCGGGGTCCAGGAGCTTCTTCACGTCTTCCATGAAGGCCTGCTCGGAAATGCCGGCCTGCTGGATGGCATCCACGGGATTTGTGCTGCTGCTCTGCAGATCTCGGAAGCCGTCGCGGCGGTTTGCCAAGAGCACGGCCAGCGTCTGCCGCTGCTCCTCGCTGAGCCCGAGCGCCTCGGTGAGGCGGGACAGGCGGGCATTCTGCGCGCGATCCGCCGCATTGCCGAAGTTCTCCTGAAAGCGTGCCTGAGCGGAAACCAGCTCCGGATCGGACGCGGCCGGCGCTGTCCCGCGCTGCTTCAGCACCAGCGGGCGCTGGCTGGATTTCCCGTCGAGCCTCACATTTCCGCTGCTGCCTCCGTTACCACGGGTCGTATTTGACGCGCCATTCGCGGTGGCCGAGGCATCCGGGGCCGCATCGGGTGTCGGCTTGATGACCCAGCCTGCGGCGAAGCTGAGCAGGGCGATGGCGGTGACGACTACGGGTTTCATGGCGATGAGAAAACGGGCAGGACAGGAGTATAGCGCCGCCGGGCGGCAGATTCGTCGGTTTTCAGGCCTCGCGGATCTGCTTCACCGCTTGCGCCATGTCCGGAGCGCGGAAGGTGGAGGAGCCCGCGACCATCACATTTGCCCCGGCTTTCGCGCAGCGGGCGGCGGTGAGGGCGTCGATGCCGCCGTCCACCTCGATGTGGTAAGCCAGCCCGTGCTCGTCGCGCCACTGCGCCGCGGCCTCGATCTTCGGCAGCACTTCATCCATGAAGGCCTGCCCGCCGAAGCCGGGAACCACGGTCATGCAGAGGAGCAGGTCGATCTGGTCGAGATACGGCACCACGGCCTCGAAGGGCGTGGCGGGATTCAGCGCGAGCCCGGCCTTGCAGCCCGCCTCGCGGATGGCGCGCAGGGTGGCGGCCACGTCGTGGTCCGCCTCCACGTGCACGGTGATGAGATCCGACCCGGCTGCGATGAAGCGTGGCAGGAAGTGATCCGGCCGCGAGACCATGAGGTGGACGTCCAGGTAGATGTCATTTGTCTCATGGACCGCCTGCACCACGGCCGGGCCGAAGGAGATATTGTCCACGAAGTGGCCGTCCATCACGTCCAGGTGGATCCAGTCCGCGCCGGAGTGGATCGCGCGCGTCACCTCATCGCGGATGCGGGAAAAATCGGCGGCTAGCAGGGAGGGCGAAATGACACGGTCGCGGCAGGTCGGCGGGATCACGTCGGGGAAGGTGGCCTCCCCCGCCCGGGGTGCCAAGCGCCAAGAAAGGCCGGGGGCTTCCTGTGTCATCCGGGGCGGATGCGGGGTGCGGGGGGCATTCCGGCAGTCTCAGGAGTTGCATTTCACGCGCCTGCGGTCCATTTCCTCCGCCCCAAGCCGACCCATCATGAGCCAGAAGTCCCTGCGTATTGCCCTCGGCGCCGATCACGGCGGAGTAGACCTGAAGGATGCCCTCGTCGCCCACCTCAAGGCCGCCGGCCATGAGGTCACCGACTTCGGCACGCAAGGCCACGAGTCCGTGGACTACGCGGACTTCGCCAATCTGGTGGGCCGCGCCGTCTCCGACGGCACGAATGACTTCGGCGTGCTCTGCTGCACCTCCGGCGTGGGCGTCTCCATCGCCGCGAACCGCCACCGCCACGTGCGCGCGGCAAATGTCCGCACCGTGGAGGAGACCGTCACCACCCGCCAGCACAACGACGCAAACATCCTCTGCTTGGGCGGCAAGACCGTGGACGTGGAAACGGCGAAGGCGATGGCCGATGCTTTCCTTTCCACCGCCTTCGAGGGTGGCCGCCACGAGCAGCGCGTCTGCAAGTCCTCCGGCTCCCGCATCGCGGAGATCGATCCCGACCTCTACGCGGCCATCGTCGCCGAGGAGAAGCGCCAGCGGAACAACATCGAGCTGATCGCTTCCGAGAACTTCGCCTCGCCCGCCGTGATGGAGGCGCAGGGCTCCGTGCTGACGAACAAGTATGCCGAGGGCTACCCGGGCAAGCGCTGGTACGGCGGCTGTGAAAACGTGGACGTGGTCGAGCAGCTCGCCATTGATCGCGCGAAGAAGATCTTCGGCGCTGAGCACGCGAACGTGCAGGCCCACTCCGGCTCGCAGGCGAATACGGCGGTGTATTTCTCCGTGCTGAAGCCCGGCGACAAGATCCTGACCATGGATCTCTCGCACGGCGGCCACCTCACCCACGGCCACAAGGCGAACTTCTCCGGCAAATTCTACGACGTGGTCCACTACGGCGTGAGCAAGGAGGACGAGCAGATCGACTACGACCACCTCGCCGAGCTCGCCCGCGAGGTGAAGCCCGCGCTGATCACCTGCGGGGCCAGCGCCTACTCGCGCGTGATCGACTTCGAGCGCATGTCGCAGATCGCCCGCGAGGTGGGTGCCTATCTCTTCGTGGACATGGCGCACATCGCCGGCCTCGTGGCCGCGGGGGTGCATCCGAATCCCGTGCCGCACGCCGACTTCGTCACCTCCACGACGCACAAGTCCCTGCGCGGCCCGCGCGGCGGCATCATCCTGTGTAAGGAGGAGTTCGCGAAGAAGATCGACGCGCAGGTCTTCCCGGGCATCCAGGGTGGCCCGCTGATGCACGTCATCGCCGCGAAGGCGGTGTGCTTCGGCGAGGCTCTCAAGCCGGAATTCCGCACCTATCAGGAGCAGATCGTGAAGAACTCGCAGGCACTCGCCGCGCGCCTCACCGAGCATGGCTTCCGCATCGTCTCCGGCGGCACGGACAACCACGTGATGATGGTGGACCTCCGCTCGAAGGGTCTGAACGGCTCCGATGCCTCGCACGCCTTGGATGAGGCGGGCATCACGGTGAACAAGAACTCGATCCCCTTTGACACCGGCACGCCGATGAAGCCGAGCGGCATCCGCATCGGCACGCCCGCCGTGACCACCCGCGGCATGAAGGAGAAGGACGTCGAGCAGGTGGCCGACTTCATCGCCGAAGCGCTCGGAGCGATCGGTGACGAGGCCAAGCTGCACGTCATCCGCGACAAGGTGTTTGCCTTCAACCGCGCCTTCCCGATGCCGATGTGATGTGACCGGCGGTACCGGTGAAGCCGGTATCCGTAAAAAGTCAGATTTAAAAGAGCCCCGCCGCGACCTCATGTCCGGCGGGGCTTCTTTCGGCCTTGCGACCCGGATGGGAGATCGCGCCGCAGGCGGAGCGCTGGCTTTAGCCGGCGAGTATGGTTCGGAAAGCGGGCCAGGGGGATTGAGACGGCGTTTCCACCGCCCCTACCAGGGCGGGTCCGTCGTTATCGCCCTATCCGGCGGCTCACGCCGCCGGCTAATTTCCGACGCCCCTGCCGGGGCAATCAATCAGCCTCCTCACCTCACCCTCGGCACCACCTTGTCCAGGAAGCCCTCCACCTCGCGGTGGTACTTCGCGGGGTCACCGGCGCGGAGGTGGTAGTGGGTGCCTCGGGCGATGGGGACGAAGCGGTAGTTCTCCCCCTTGGCGTGGCTGGCGATGCGCCAGCCTTGGGCGATGGGGATGAGCTCGTCGGCCTCGCCGTGGAGGTGCAGCACGGGGGCGCGGACCTTTTCGATGGCGCGCTCGGGGGCCACGGCCCCGGGGTCGAAGGAGGCGAGCTTGCCCGCGGCGTCGATGAAATACGGGCCGAGCCCGCTGACCGGCAGCGTGGTCCGCATGGTCACCTGATCCTGCGCGACGGCGCGGAGATCGGCGAAGGTGCTCTCGATGATGCCGAAGTCGAATCCCCCGTCCACCGACATGGCCTGCAGCGCGACGGCCCCGCCATATGAGGTACCCCAGAGCCCGACCGGGATGCCGGGGAATTCCTTCTCGATGGCGCGGCGTAGCAAAGTGAGATCGTTCTTTTCCTGATACCCGTAGGTGGCGAATTTCCCGCCGCTGTCGCCATGCGCGCGGAAATCCGGGGCCATGGCATAGACGCCGCGGCGGGCGAGGTAGCGCAGCCCCTCCACCTGGCTCGCCTTCGAGTCGGAGACGCCGTGCAGCACGAGGATGGCGGCGCGGGGCAGCTCCTTCGGGCGGGCTTCCCACACGCGCATCTCCACCTTGTCCGGCAGGACAAAGGTGCGGGCAGCGAAGTCCTCTGGCACCGGGGCGGCCACGCCCTTGCGCGGCGGCTGCACGATCGCCTCTGAAACGAGCTTCGTGGTGAGCCCGCAGGAAACCAACCCCAGCAGCAGCACGACGACGCCGGAAACCAGGAGCCTCCGCCCGATTTTCCGCCATCTTGTCAGCATGGTTCCCCGACTCATCTCTCCCAACATACATAATGCCGGGACCACGGCAATCTGTCGCCGTGACCGGGAAGCCCGCGGGCGCTCACCCTCAAGCCTCGGCCTGCAGCACCATTTCCTCGTGCATCTTTCCATCGATGCGCTTCCGGCTGCGGTAGAAGCCGATGATCCGGCCATCCGTCCCGACCACCGGGGAAAGCCCGCAGGTCAGAGAGGTGTAGCGTGTCGGGAGATATTCCGACTCCTCGCCAAACCAGTCGTCGATCTTGCTCTCCTCCTTGAAGTCCGCGAAATCCTTGCCGACGGCCACTCCCAGCGCCGCGAGGTCCAGCAGCATCTGATCTTTCGACCGCCGGGAGTAGATCACCGCATTGATGCGGTTCGCCATCACCGGCCGGTAGGGGTCCAGCTCCTCCTCTTCCGGCGGCAGGTCCGGCTTCATGCCACCGCAGGCGGCGAGCAGGAAGGGCAAGGCGAGATGGGAAAACGCGCGGCGCTTCATGCCATGCGGATCAATCGATGACCACGGAGCGCGGGTCCCAATTCACCGTCGGGAAATCCATCTTCAGCCCGCGCAGGGTATCTACCAAAATGCGGGCGACGATGAGGTTACGGTACCACTTCCGGTTTGCGGGAATGATGAACCACGGGGCCTGCTCGGTGCTGGTCTTCTCGATGAGATCCTCGTAGGCGGTCTGGAATTCCGACCAGCGGGCGCGGTCCGAGAGATCGTCGGGATTGAATTTCCAGTACTTCGCCGGATTCGCGAGGCGGGATTCCAAGCGGCGCTTTTGCTCGTCCTTCGAGATGTGGAGGAACATCTTGATGATCGTGGTCCCCTCCTCCGCCAGCATGCGCTCGAACTCGACCACATGGCGGTAGCGGCGCTTCCACACCTCGTCGCCGAAGAGCTTCTTCACCCGCACCGCCAGGATATCCTCATAGTGGCTGCGGTTGAAAATGGCGATCTGCCCGTTCGCCGGGACGTGGGGATGCACGCGCCAGAGGAAATCGTGCGCCAGGTCCTCCTCGCTCGGCTTCTTGAAGGCGGTCACGGCAAGCCCCTGCGGGTCCACTTGGGAAAAGACGTGCTTCACGCAGCCGTCCTTCCCTCCGGTGTCCATGGCCTGCAGCACCACCAGCACGCGGTGCTTGTTCTGCGCGTAGAGCACCTTCTGGAGAGACTGGAGCTCGTCGCGGAGCTGGTTGAAGACCTCCACGGAGGCCCCCTTCCCGCCCTCGGGGAAGAGCGAGAAATCGCCCGCATCCAGAGCGGAGAGATCCACCTTCCCGCCGGGCTTCACCCGGTAGTGCTTCAGCGCGTCGCCGATTTTCATCGGGTTCCATGTTCCGGGCGAGTGCCAGCCCTTGGCAAGCATGGAGTCGCTTTAGGGATGGTCCGTCACACATTCGTCATTGAAAGCCGGGGGTTCCCGCGCTGTCTTTCGGGCGATGCCAGCCACGCCTGTTTCCGACGCCACCGGTTCGCTCGTCACCGCGATCCACGTCGGGGCCAGTTCCGTGTCCATGCTGGTCGCCGAGACCCAGCCGAATGGAACCCACGTGGCGGTGGATTTCCTGGAGCAGCCCGTCTCCCTCGCCCGCGATGTCTTCCGCCATGGAAAGATCAGCGCGGAGACCACCGAGCGCATCGTGGAGATCCTGAGCGACTATCAGAGCGCGCTGACGGAATACGGTGCGGACGGCCGCGACATCACCCGGGCGGTGGCGACGAACATCCTCATCGAGGCGACGAATCACGACATCTTCCTGAACCGCATCCACATCGCCTGCGGGCTGTCGATCACACCGATCGACGATGGCGAGATGACGCGCCTGATCTATCTGAAGACACGCCGGAGGCTGAAGGACACGCCGGCGATGAAGCGACGCTGCGCGCTGGTGGTGCACGTGGGCCCGGGGAATACCCGCGCGCTGCTTTTCCAAGACAGCGCGATCACCCGCTACACCAGCTACCGGCTGGGCACGCATCGCACGCGCGAGGCCACGGACGCGTCCCATGCCGAGGGCCCGGCGATGCTGCGGGTGATCCGCGAGCACACATCGGGGAATCTCGCGCAGATGCGCTTCGACTATCACGACGTGGAGCTCGAGGGCCTGGTGGTCATCGGCTACGAGATCCAGCAGATCGCGCGCTATCTTTCCAAGGGCGGCACGGCGGTCTCCACGAAGGCGCTGCAAAAGCTGGCGCTGGAGGCTTCCCAGATGAGCGAGCTGGACCTGGTGAACCGCTACCAGATCGACTACCAGACGGCGGAGGCGCTGCTGCCCGCGCTGGAGACAAATCTGGCGATCGCCGAGACCTTTGGCCTGAAAGAGCTGCACATCCCGGCCAGCGACTACGAGCAGGGCATCCTGCTGGACCTGCTGGTGTCCGGCAGCCTGGCCGGCACGCTGGACCAGGAGGTGCTGCGCTCGGCGAAGATCCTGGCGTCACGCTACCAGTCCGATCCGCGCCACGGCGAGCACGTGGGGAAGATCTGCCAGCATCTCTTCACCGAGCTGCAGGACCTGCACGGCATGACGAAGCACGATGCGATGCTGCTGCAAGTGGCGGCCATCCTCCACGAGGTGGGCACCTACGTCAGCCCGCGCGCGCACCACAAGCACTCCGAGTATATCATCCTGAACAGCGAGATCTTCGGGCTCGACCGGCTGGACATCAACATGATCGCGATGATCGCCCGCTACCACCGCCACTCCGGCCCGCGGATCGACCACCCGAACTACCGCGCGCTGGACACCGTGGACCGCATCCGCGTGGCGAAGCTCTCCGCGCTGCTGCGCGTGGCGGACGCCCTGGAGCGAACGCACGACCAGCGCATCCACGAGATCCTGCTGCGCCGCGACGAACGCCGCTTGCGGCTGGTGCTTCCCGGGGTGACAGATGCCGCGGTGGAACGGTTGGCGATGGCGTCGAAGGCGGATCTCTTCGAGCAGGTCTTCGGGCTCGAAGTGGTCATCGATGACGCGGGGTAGCGGGAGATGTTAG
Organism: Luteolibacter flavescens; assembly: GCF_025950085.1. Classification (NCBI taxonomy): domain Bacteria; kingdom Pseudomonadati; phylum Verrucomicrobiota; class Verrucomicrobiia; order Verrucomicrobiales; family Verrucomicrobiaceae; genus Neoluteolibacter; species Neoluteolibacter flavescens. The sequence goes on along the minus strand of NZ_JAPDDS010000009.1, from coordinate 68,044 downwards.
ATGGCGGATCGCGGATGGCAGATGAGACTGCCGGAAGCCATCCGCCCGAAGCCGCCCGCACCGCACGATTGCCTGTAATCCACTATCTTCCTCTCCCCGTCTTCCATCTCTATTTCCCATGTCGCTCCCCTTCATCAACCGCGAGCTATCCTGGCTGGAATTCAACCAGCGCGTGCTGAACGAGGCGCTGCGCGGTGACCTGCCGCTGCTGGAGCGCGTGAAATTCCTCGCGATCAGCGCGTCGAACATGGACGAGTTCTTCCAGGTCCGCGTCGGCAGCCTGATCCTGATGCGGCGCAGCGGGCGGAAGAATCCGGACCCCTCCGGCCTGACACCGGCGCAACAGCTCGCGGCGATCCGCAAGCGGGTGCAGCAGATGACGGAGGATCAATACTCGCTCTTCACGCAGGTGCTGACCCCCGCGCTGCAGGAGGCGGGCATCCGCCTGCTGGATGCGAAGAGCCTCTCTCCCGCACAGGCGAACAAGGTGGCGGAGGCTTTCCATGACTCGATCTCGCCGCTGCTGACGCCGCTGGCCGTGGTGCCGGGCGAGGAGCCGCCGCTGGTGCCCGCGCTACAGCTCATCGTGGCCTGCCGCATTTCCGACACCGAGACCGGGGCGATCCGCCACGCGCTGATCCCCATCCCTGACGGACTCGGCCGCCGCATCCCTGTAGGAGATGGCGAGGGTGTGTCTTTCATGCTCATCGAGGACGTGGTGGCGCTCCATGCTGGCGAGCTTTTCCCCGGCGAGGATGTGGATGCCACGGCGTGCTTCCGAGTGACGCGGAATGGCGACATCGCCGTGCAGGAGGACGACGCCGCCGACCTGGCGGGCGAGATGGAGGAAGTGCTGGCCGCGCGAAAGCTCTCCGACACCGTGCGACTGGAGCTGCCCGCGAGCATGCCGCGCGATCTGGCGAAGGTGATCCAGGAAGTCTGCGGCGCACCCTCCGAGGGCACCTATCGGCTCGCCGGGCCGCTGGCGCTTTCCGGATTCATGGATCTGGCATTCACGCCGGGCTTCGACCACCTGCGGGATGAGGATTGGCCGTCACAGCAATCGCCGGACATCGAGCCGGGCGACTCCATGTTTGACGCGATCGGCCGCCGCGACGTGCTGCTGCACCATCCCTACGAGAGCTTCGAGCCGGTGATGCGCTTCATCGAGGAGGCCGCGGACGATCCGCATGTGGTCTCCATCAAGCAGGTGCTGTATCGCACGGCGAAGCAGTCCCGCATCATCGACGCGCTGATCCGCGCGGCGGAGAATGGCAAGGCGGTGACGGTGCTGGTGGAGCTGAAGGCCCGCTTCGACGAGGCGCGGAACCTGTTGCGCGCGGAGGAGCTCCAGCGGGCGGGCGCACAGATCGTCTATGGCGTGAAGGGCCTGAAGACGCACGCGAAAATCTGCCTGGTGGTGCGCCGCGAGGAGGGCCGCCTGCGCCGCTACGTCCACCTCGGCACGGGGAACTACAACGAGAGCACGGCGCGCCTCTACACGGATATCTCGCTGCTGAGCTGCCGCCCGGAGTACGGCGCGGATGCTTCGCTTTTCTTCAATGCGGTGACCGGCCGGTCGAAGCTGCTGCGCTTCCAGCGGCTGGTGCCCGCCCCGACAGCGATGAAGCCGCGGCTGCTGGACCTGATCGCGTCCGAGGCCGAGCGTGCTCGCCAGGGCGAACCGGCCCGCATCCTGGCGAAGGTGAATTCGCTGCAGGACCCGGACATCATCGCCGCGCTCTATCAGGCGTCGAAGGCCGGGGTGGAGATCAACCTGAACGTCCGCGGCATCTGCTGCCTGAAGACGGGCGACGCGAAGTTCTCGAAGCACATCCGCGTGGTCTCGGTGATCGACCGATATCTGGAGCATGCGCGGATCTTCTACTTCCACCACGGCGGCGACCCGGAAATCTTCATCGCGTCCGCGGACTGGATGGGCCGGAATCTCGACCGCCGCGTGGAACTGATGGTGCCCATCGAGGACAGCCGCGCGCGGCGGCGCCTGCTGCGGATCCTGGAGTCGTTTTTCCAGGACAACGTGCAGGCATCGAAGATCCTGCCGGATGGCTCGGCCGAGCGCTTGAAGCCGGGACCGGGCGTGAAGAAATTCCGCGCGCAGGAGCATTTCTTCAAGGAAGCCCGCCGGGCGGCAAAGGCCCGGGACCACGAGCGAGCCATGACCTTCGAGCCGCATCGGCCGAAGTGAGAAGCTGACGGGAGCGGGGCGAAAAATGCCGGGCCAAAGAACCAACGGCCCCAACGGTTTCACGTGGGATCGTGGAATTGCTCATCCTTTGCGCTGCGCTACGGGATGAATCGGGCGGCTTGCCCTTGCGATCGGCCCTTGCCCTCGTGACCGGCCCTGCCCCTACGACCGGCCCTGCCCGTGCGACCGGTCGTGCTCTTCAGGGCCAACGGCCCGGCCATCCCTCAGCCCGGGTCGAAGGCCCGGGTATCCGGCGGATCGTGAATGGCGGCCTGAAGGGCCGCGATAGGAGCAGCGCCGGAACAAACGGGGAGAGACCGAAATCGGATGTCGCTGGAAGCAAGGATTTCGGAGGACGGGGATGTGACGTGTTTCGACCGGCGGCGTGTCACGTCACAAGGGCCGCCCACGTATCGCGGCCCTACAGGCCGCCGTGGGCACGGTGCCCGTTTTCCCGGGCCTTCGACCCGGGCTGAGGGATGGCCGGGCCGTTGGCCCTTTGGAACGGGCTGCACAACGCGCCTTGATGACAGGCAGCGTGTCACGTTGGACCGGCGACATGACGCGTTCCTCCGGCGGCGTGGCACGTCACAAGGGCCGCCCAAGTATCGCGGCCCTACAGGCCGCCACGGGCGCGGCGTCCGTTTTCCCGGGCCTTCGACCCGGGCTGAGGGATGGCCGGGCCGTTGGCCCTTTGGAGACGAGCTGCACAAGGTCTGCACCACGCGCCTTGATGACAGGTGGCGTATCCCGTTCCACCGGCGGCGTGACGCGTTCCACCGGCGGCGTGTCACGGCACAAGGGCCGCCCACCTATCGCGGCCCTACAGGCCGCCACGGGCGCGGCATCCGTTTTCCCGGGCCTTCGACCCGGGCTGAGGGATGGCCGGGCCGTTGGCCCTTTGGAGATCATTCACTCCTCCAGCCCATCCATCTCCGCCCGCATGCGTTCCATGAGGAGTTCCATTTCTTCCAGATTCCGGCGGAGGTTCTCGGCGGCTCCGCGGGGTGCGGGGATGGCGCGGGGGACGTTCTGCTGCGGAGGCAGATTCTGACGGACCTGCTGGCGGCGGTTCGCCTCTTCCTCCTCCATGGCAGCCTGGGCGACTTCCGCGGAGACGGGCTCGCGGGAGAGCAAGTCTTGGATGTGCTTGGCAGGAATCACGAAGCTGCGCGTGCGGTCGGCACGGGCGATGGAGATGCCGACGAGATTCCCGTCGAGATCGACGACAGGACCGCCGCACTGCTCGCGCCCGACGCGGAGGTCGGTCTGGATGGCGGTGGGGAAGCCTTCGCGGACGATGCTAAGACCCTTTTCCTTCGATCCCATGCGCTCCATCTGACTGAGACGGCCATTGGGGAAGCCGGGGAAATTCGCGCCGCGCTCCTTGAGCTCGGCCTTGAGGGTGATTTCCTCACCCTTCCGGTCAAAGCGGATTTCCACGGAGTCACCGGGGCGATAGGCGGAAAGCACTGACTTCAGCTCGATGAGACCGCCGACATCCCGGCCACCCACGGAGAGGATGAGATCGCCCTTCTGCAGGCCTGCATCCGCAGCGGCACTGCCGTCCTCGACACTCTCGATTCGCAGGCCCTTGGCCGGCGGATCGGTATTCGCGATCACGCCGAGGAATGCCTGGTCCTTCTCGCGCAGGGAGCGCGCCTCTACGGCCACGACGCCGACGCTGACGGGCGTGTCATCCGGCGAGGCGGCGATGAGGAAGCGACCGAGCTTCGGCGCCGCCAAGGCATTGAAACTCACGGGGTGATATTGCGCGCCATCGAGCTGGAGCAGGGCGAGATCCTCCTCCTGATAGACGCCGATCACCTTCGCCTTCGCGGTCGCACCATCGCCGCCAACCACCTGGATGGGGCCGCGGGCCATGGCGATCTCACTCCACTTCGTGAGGGCCTTCGTGCCGTCCTGCACGATGGTTCCGTAGGCCACGGAGCGCTTCCCGCTGCCGGTATCCGCCCAGACCCATACGGTGGACGGGACCACCGGGCGCACGGACGGGCGCACGGCATCAATGAATTGCATCGCCTGGCGCTGGACGGTCTCGGCTTCCTCCGGGCGCATCAGCGGGACATCGTCACTGCCCTGGGCATACGCGCCGGTCAGGAGAGCGGCGTGAAGTGCGGTCGCTAGAAGACTTGTTTTCATGATGGATGGGACGAAATCGCTTACGTTCAACGAATCTGATTCCTTTGCTTCAATTCGATCTCAAGCTCGACCGGCTTTTCATTTCCTCCACGGAGGACGCCGACCTTCACCTTCTCGCCTGCCTGCTTCTTCGCGAGGTAGAGCTGGAGGGCGCGGCCGTCGCGGACCTTGTTTCCCTCCACGGTGACGAGGATGTCATTCGGGCGAAGACCCGCCTTCGAGGCATGCTCGCTGACCCCGGCGATGACGATGCCGCCGCCGCGGACCGGGCCGCCGAGCTCGATGCCCATGACGGCCCGCTCGGAGTTTGCCATGGGGTCCATCTGGAGACGGCCCCACACTTCCCCGTCGATGAGGCGCTTCCAGTCTTCCTTGAAGCCGTCCACGCCGGCGTGGTTGTTGTTCTTCAGGGAGACGCCGATGGAGGAGTTGATTCCCACGACCTTGCCATCGAGATCGAAAAGCGGTCCACCGGAGTCACCGCCGATGAGGGTGCAGTCGGTGGTGAGGAAATTCCCCGGGCCATCCGAAACGACGGAGCCAAAGCGCACCGGCGGGGTGCGGGCGGGGTCGAAGCCGGTCGAGTGGCCCATGGCGATGACCCAGTCCCCTGCCTCAAGCGGGCCGGATTCGCCGCGCTCCATGAAGGGCCACGGGCCCTTGTCCTCCATCTGGACCATGCCGATGTCCTTGGAGAGGTTCGCGCCGAGGACCTTGCCTTTCACCTGCTTGCCGTCCGGGAAGACGACGGTGACCGCTTCCGCGCCCTCGATGACGTGGGCGGCGGTGAGAATGAGACCGTCCGCGGTGACGATGACGCCAGAGCCGGAGGCGCCGCTTTCCTCGGAAATGAGGGCCACGGTGGACTTCATGGCCTTGGCGGCCACGGCCTCGATCTTGGCTTCAAGCTTGCGTATGTCCTCGACGGACCCCACGGGCTCGCGGGACCAGACGGGCTGCAACGAGGCCAGGGCCAGGACGGCTCCAGCCACTCCATGGAAAAATCTCGGATGCTTCATCGCTTTCTCACATGTCAGAGCGACACACTCGCGCGCCTTTGTTTGAGGTGCGATATCGCCATCGCCTCCGCAGACCATCCGCGCTAAGTTCTCCACGTCCATGCCGAAATCATCCCCGAAGGACCCCGGCAGCCCAACCGGAAAATTTTCCGACCAGCGCTCGTCCAACCGCAAGAAGTCCGATGTACCAAGGAAATCCACCGGCCTCGGCACGGTGATCCTGTTCTGGCCCTTCCTCATTTTCCACGGGCTGATCTCGCCGCTGCCGAAGTTCGTCCGCATCCCGCTGAGGCTGCTGGGAGACCCGGCGATTGCGGGACTCTACGCAGCCCTGCTGCTGGGAGGATTTTATTTCATCCGCGCCCAGCCCTTCGACATGGCAAAGGTGGCGGAAATGCCGGAGCGGACGGTGATCTACGACCGCCGCGGCGAGGAACTCGGCCGCATCCATGGCGAAAAGCGCGACGTGATCCGCGTGGAGGACGTGTCGCAGGACTTCATTTTCGCAATCCTGGCGCGCGAGGACAAACGCTTCTACACCCACCACGGCGTGGACTGGATCGGCGTGGGCCGGGCGATGGTGCAGAATTTCAAGCGCGGCGGCGTGGCCCAGGGGGCCTCGACGCTGACGATGCAGCTCGCTCGCAACAGCTTCGCGCTGAAGTCGAAGTGGCTGGATTTCTCGCCAAAGCTCCAGGAACTCGACCGCAAGCTGCTGGAAACGGCGGTCTCTTACCGCATCGAGAGCCACTACGAAAAGGAAGAGGTGCTGCAGCACTACGTGAACCGCATTTTCTGGGGCCACCAGATCCGGGGAATCGAGGAAGCGTCGCGGACCTACTTCGAGAAGCACGCGAAAGAGCTGACGCTGTCCGAGTCGGCGCTGCTGGCGGGGATCGTGCGCGGCCCGAATGCCTTCTCGCCCTTCAATGACATGGAGAAGGCGGTGCGCGAGCGGGACTCGGTACTGGACCGCATGGTGCTGGAGGGCTTCATCCCGCAGGATCAGGCGGATACGGCGAAAAAGGACCCCATCACGATCCGCCCGGAGTGGCGGCGCATTTTCCACGACAGCTATGCGATGGACGCGATCCGCCGGGAGCTGGAGCGCATCCTGGAAGAGGAGAATATCGAGCTGGGTGGCCTGCAGATCACGACGACCATCGACAGCCTGATCCAGAAGAAGGCGGAGGAAGCGCTGGACGCGAAGCTCCGCCAGATTGAGCGCACCCCCGGCTACCCTCACCAGACCCGGGCGGCGTGGAACGAACTGCCCGCCGACAAGAAGTCCCGTCCGCAGTACCTGCAGGGCAGCGTGGTGGCCATCGAGAACCTGACCGGGGCCGTGCTGGCGATCGTGGGCGGGCGGAATGCCGACGAGTCGAAATTCAACCGCGCGCTGCAGGGCCGCCGCCAGATCGGCTCGGTCTTCAAGCCCTTCGTGTATCTGGCGGGATTCGAGTCCGGGATCCGGCCGAACACGCTGATCGATGATGGCCCGCTGAATATCGGCGGCTGGCGGCCGAAGAACTCGGACGGAACCTTCGGCGGCATGCTGCCGGCCTCGACCGGGCTGATCCGCTCGCGGAACACGATGTCCGTGCGCATCGGCAGCCGCGCGGGGATCGAAAAGGTCTCCGATACGGCGATTTCCGTGGGATTTGAGACGCCGATCCCGAAGTCGCCGACGTCCTATCTGGGGGCTTGGGAGGCTTCCACGTATGAGGTGGCGTCCGCCTACACCGTCTTCCCGAACAGCGGGGTCCGCTACGCGCCGCGCATCATCAAGGAGATCCGCGATCGGAACGGTAACGTGGTGTGGCCGGAAAAAGGCGACTCGCCCTACATTTCCTATCAAGCGGTGAATCCGGGCTCAGCGTGGAGCGTCTCGAATATCCTGAAGGAAGTGACCACCCGAGGCACGGCGGCATCCGTCAAATCCTTGGGCTTCAACAAGCCATGCGGCGGCAAGACGGGCACGACGAATGATTACAAGGACGCGTGGTTCGCGGGCTACACCTCCAGCATCACCTGTGCGGTGTGGGTGGGCCTGGACACGCCGAAGAAGACCATCGACCGCGGCTACGGCTCCACGCTGGCACTGCCGGTGTGGGTGGAGGTGATGAAGACGGCGGACAAGCTGGGCTACAAGGCCGAGGGCCTGAAGTCGCAGCTCTCCTTCGTGGAGTGCCGCCTGTGCCGCACCTCCGGCAAGCGCGCGACGGCAGGCTGTGAGCGCGCGCAGGAAGCCTATACCGACAACGTGCCGGTGGATAACGTCCCGGCGGAAAACGACCTCTGCCCGGATCACCCGGCGAAGGCGATCCCGGTGGACGGCGTGATCGAGGAAGAGCCGACCACGGGCCGCCCGCCAAAGGCACAGGAAATCATCGACGAAGGTCCGATCCAGGAAGAAATGGAACCGGAGGTGCTGAAGGCTATCCCGGTGGACGAAGACGAGATCCGTTAGCAGGGCATCCGGCCTTGCCACTCCCCCTCCGAAGCCCTCTCACTTCCCGCGCATGTCCACCTGGCGTCCCATCCGCAGAACCCCGGCCTGGCTGGCCTGGATGCCGGGATGGCTGCGTGTGACGATGAAGTGGACGATCGGGATCGGCCTCGTCGGCGGCGTTGCGGGCTTCCTGCTGATCCTGGTGTATTTCTCGAAGGCGGCACAATTCGACCTCGCGGAGGTGGCGAGGCTCCCCGCCCACACGGCGATCTACGACCGCAATGGCAAGGAGATGGGCGGCGGCGGGCCGAACAACCGGCGGCTGGTGAAGCGGGAGGACATCCCGGATTTCCTCGTGCTGGCGCTGCGGGCGCGGGAGGATGCGCGGTTCTTCGAGCACAGCGGCGTCGATGTCCGCGGACTGGCGCGGGCGACGGTGCGGAACGTGAAGGACCGGGACTTCACCCAGGGAGCCTCCACGCTGAGCATGCAGCTCGCGCGGAATACCTTCGAGATCCGCGAGAAGTCCATCAACCGGAAGCTGCTGGAGATCGCGCTGACGCTGCGGGTGGAGTCGCGCTACTCAAAGGACGAGATCCTCGCGAACTACCTGAACCGGATCTATTTCGGCGCGGGCTGCCACGGCATCGAGCAGGCGGCGCGCACTTACTTCGGCAAGCAGACGTCGCAGCTCAATGAGGCGGAGTGCGCGATGCTGGTGGGCATCATCCGCGGGCCGCACATTTTCTCGCCCTTCCGGAATCTGGACGCGGCCCGCGAGCAGCAGTCGCAGACGCTGGCACGGATGAAGGCGGAGGAATTCATCGACGAGGCGGAGGTCGCGCGGGTGAAGGCCATCCCGATCAAGCTGGTGCCCTCGGAGCAGCGCACCTCGGAGCGATCCTATGCGCTGGAGGCGATCCAGAAGGAGCTGCAATCCATCCTCGATGACGCGGACATCCGCGACGGCGGGCTGACGGTGCGGACGACGCTGGACGCGAATTGGCAGCTCCGGCTGGAGAGCGATCTTTCCGACTCTCTGCGGAAGATCGAGCAGCGGAAGGACTGGCAGTATCCGACCCACGAGCAGCATGAGGCGGGGACGAAGCCGCAGTATCTCCAGTGCGCCGCGGTGACGCTGGAGACGAAGACCGGGGCGATCCTCGCGCTGATCGGCGGGCGCGACTATCTCGACTCGCGCTACGACCGCAGCAATGGCGCGCGGCGTGACCTGGGGTCGGCATTTTCCCCGTGGATCGCAGCAGCGGCAGCGGAGCGCGGCCGGCTGGTGCTGCCGGGCAAGCCGGTGCAAACGGGCCGCCAGATCGGGCCGAAGGAGACCATCCGCATCGCGAAACGCTGCGGGATCACGGGCCCCTTCGTGGAAACCGAGGATCTTTTCCGCGGCAGCGCGGCGGCGACGCCGATGGAGCTGGCCACCGGGCTGGCGACGCTGGGCAACGGCGGCCAACGCCCGAAACCCTTCCTGATCCAGAGCATCACCGCGGCGGACGGAAAGGTGCTCTACACGGCGAAGCCGGTGACCACCCCGGCGATCGGCAAGCAGGCGGCGAAGGAAGCCGCGGCTCTTCTCGACAAGGAATCCGGCACGCGCGTGCACGGCGGTGCCACCGGCTCCGGCCGCGACGCCTGGCTCGCCCGCCTGGGCCCGAAGGGCTCCACCGCGATCTGGGTCGGCTTTGACGATCCCCAGCGCATCACCACCACGAAGCAACTCGGCAACGTGCTGGACGACCTGGCGCAGAAGCTGGGGAACTAGCTTCCCTCTCTCGTTCCGACTGTCGGCCGATGACGATCCATCTTCCTTCATGCCCGCACCCCATCAGCCGCCCTTCACCATCACACCGCGGATCGTCTCGCAGGTGGCGGAGATCTGCGAGCGGGTGGGAAGCTGGTCTAACAGAGGATCGGAAGGAATCTCCCCGCGCCTGAGGAAAGAGAACCGCATCCGCACCATCCAGGCCTCGCTGGCGATCGAAAACAACACCCTGAGCATCGATCAGGTGACAGCGATCCTCGAGGGCAAGCGGGTGCTCGGCTCTCCCCGCGAGATTCAGGAAGTGCGCAACGCGATCGACTGCTACGACCGCTTTGGAAACTGGCAGCCGACCTCCGTCGAAGACTTCCTCGCCGCCCACAAGATCATGATGAGGGCACTGGTGGACGAGGCCGGTTCCTTCCGCCGTGGTGGTGTCGGCATCTATCGTGGCGACCAGCTTGTTCATATGGCACCGCCCGCGGGCCGGGTGGAGCATCTGGTGCAGGATCTTTTCGGATGGGCTGCGACCACGGAGCACCACCCCCTGATCGCCAGCTCGATCCTTCACTACGAAATCGAATTCATCCATCCCTTCGCCGATGGCAACGGGCGCATGGGGAGATTGTGGCAGTCCCTCGCTCTGGCCTCCTGGCATGCGGAGCTCGCCTACCTTCCGGTGGAGAGCCTGATCAGCGAACGGCAGACGGATTACTATGCGGCGCTGGGCGAGTCCGACCGGCGGGCAGATGCATCGCCCTTCGTGGAATTCATGCTGGCGACGATCCACGATGCCCTCGCCGAACTACCAGCTACCGACCAAGTAACCGACCAAGTAACCGACCAAGTAACCGACCAAGTAAAAATGCTGGCCGGGTGCATTTCGGACACGGAGGAAGTCACCGCCGCGGAGCTGATGAAAAGGCTGGATCTGAAGCACAAGCCCTCCTTCCGTCAGAGCTACCTGCTTCCTGCACTGGCCGCAGGATGGGTGGAAATGACCGACCCTGCATCCCCACGCAGCCCGGCACAACGCTACCGGCTGACCAAACGGGCGCTGCGACGGAAGCGCTAGCATCGCCGCGAAAAAGCCTGTTAGCTAACGGCTTTGACTCCGCGAAAAGAACTGGTCATGGTTTTTTGCGAATGAAGGCACTGCAGTTCGAGCAAGCGGTCGAATCCATCCTGAAGCGTGAGCGGCGCTATGACCCGCTCGCTTACCTTTTCCTGAAGGAAGCGCTGGATTTCACCCTGAAGCGGGCTGCGGACGGCAATGGTGGCGAGCAGCGGCACGTCTCCGGCAGGGAACTGTGCGCGGGCTACCGCGACCTCGCGCTGGAGCAATTCGGCCCGATGGCGGCGACGCTCATGCTAGAGTGGGGCATCCGCGAGAGCTCGGACATCGGCGAGATGGTCTTCCACCTCATCGATGAGCAGATGTTCGGCAAGCAGGAGGACGACACGAAGGAGGACTTCGCGGCGGCATTCGATTTCGACGATGCCTTTGTGGTGCCTTTCCAGCCGAAGAAGCGCCGGGGGAGCCCGGTGGCGATGAAGGTGTGAAAGTGGCCGCGGCTTCCAGCCGCAGGTCCCCTTCCCTCGGGTTTATGATGTAAGAAGGCAATCGGCTGGAAGCCGAAGCCACTTTCAGGAACCGCACCATTCCTCGAGGAGGCGGAGCATCTCGTCAGCGGCGGCCTTGCCGGTCGCGAGGACGTCGGAGTGATCAAGTAGCTCCGGAGACATTCCGGCGGCCCAGTTCGTGAGGCAGGAGAAGGCGGTGACTTTCATGCCGAGCGCTCGGGCCTGGATGGCCTCGAGCACGGTGCTCATACCGACGGCATCCGCGCCCAGCGTGCGGAGCATGCGGATCTCGGCAGGGGTCTCATACTGCGGTCCTCGTAGTCCGGCATAGACTCCCTGATGGAGCGTGATGCCGAGTCGTGAGGCGACGGCTTGGAACTCGCCCGCTGCCGCTTCATCATAAACGCGAGTCATATCGATGAAGTGCGGCCCGCCTTCCAAGGGCGAGGTGCCGGTGAGATTGAGGTGGTCGGCGAGCATCATCCACGTGCCCGGCGCGTGGCTTTCATTCAGCGTGCCAGCGGCATTCGTGAGGATGACATGGCGCACGCCGCGGTCGTGCATCCAGCGGATACCGGCGGTGACGGCTTTCGCACCGTGGCCTTCGTAGAGGTGAATGCGGCCCTGCATGACGATCACCTCGCGGCTGCCGAGCGAGCCGATGAGGAAGCGTCCGGCATGTCCCTGCACGGAGGACGATGGCAGTCCGGCATCGGCGAATGAGATAGTATCACGGACCACGACACGATCCGCCAGAGGCCCGAGCCCCGATCCCAATACAATGCCGAGTGCCAATGGATCTGCCATGAACGAGGATGCGGTGGGTGAGGTGGAGGCTTCAAACCTGAAGTGGAAGAAGGTAGGGAGCACGGACGACTCGGGCCGGTCTAATGACCGGCGCTCCCGGGGAAAGGCCCGGCGGGCCTCCCTGTCTGAATCCCATCCATACTATCTATCCTGGTCCCTTTTCTCCCCCCCCCAGCGACGCTGGAGGCTGCACGGGCGGAATGAATTCCGCGTTCCCAGTTTGGAAAAAAGCGTGTCTCGCTCGCGTCTTGCCAAGACAGGCGGACATCGCAGGATCGCGGATCATGAAGAAACGCGTGGCTGCCGTGGCATCCCTGCTCATCGGCCTGCTCTGCCTGGAGCGGGGCGTGCGCCACTTTTCATGGGAGCGTGATGGGCCCAATGGTTCGCGTGATACGGAGCGGCTGGCGGGAGGCCGGGAAGATGAGGCACCAAAGCGCCTTTCATCCAAAACATCGGATCGTGCGAGGAACCCAAATGGCCACGCGACGCACCGACCGGAGAAGCTGCGCGAATTCTACCTTCCGGAAGTGGTGATCGACGGACTGCCATTGAAGGCCGCGCTCGCGAAATTGCAGGCCGTCTATGAAGAAGTCTGCCGCGAGTCGGGCGAGGTTCCGTTGAATCTCACCTTCACCGTTCCGGGTGATGCGACTCGCCCGCTGACGACGAAGACCGGCGTCTGCAATCTCGACAGCTCGATCCGCCTGCTCGCCGCGCTGGCGGGGTTGAAGGTGAAGCGCACCGGCAGCGAGTATGTCTTCACGGCACCGGAGGAGACGGGCAAGATGGTGACAAAGAGCTTCCAAGTCCCGCCGGATCTCTTCTCGGCCTTCGGCCCCGAGGCCGATCCATCGAGGACAAAGCTGCGGAATCACCCGCGGTTTCTTCCCGAGTTCCTTGAGAAAAGCGGCATCGAGATCGATCCCACCACGAAGCTCAGGCTGACCGGCAGCACCCTGCAAATGGAGACCACCAGTGCTGCCGACCGGGTCACGATCACGGGCCTGATCGACACCATCGCGGACGAGATGCACATCCAGCACAAGATGGAGACGCGCATGATCAAGATCGACCCCGGCACCGGCGGGCTGCCGGAGGACATGACGGCGCTCGATGACGCGGGGACGCTGGAGCTGATGAGAAAGCTGGGACAGACGAAGGGGGTGGAAGTTGTCGCGATCCCGGAGACCACCGGCCGGCCCGGCGAACCCACGAAGATCGAGATCATCCGCGAGTTCATCATGCCCTCGGACACGGAGGATAGCGGATTCATCTCTGAAAATGTGGGCGTCGTCCTCGACCTGCGGTCGTCCCCCTATGGTCTCGGGCACCATATGGACCTAAACCTCACGGAGAAGACGGTCGAAGAAAATGGCGGGCCGTCCGTTTTCAGCTTCGTGGACCGGCCACCGGTCACCGACAGCTCCTTCGCCCGCGACGGGAAGGCCCGTGTGCACGTGCAGACGCACCCGAATGGCTCGCGCTCGGTGGTGATCCTCACGCCGACCCTGGTGGATGCCGCGGGCAAGCGGGTGCATGGGCAGGAGTGAGTGACATCACGAGATATGCTTCGCCACCGGATGATGGATCTGTTAGCAGGCGGAAGATGAAGCTCCCCTCGTTGCTCTGTTTCATGCTGGCACTCTCCGCGACCGCGCAGGAGAAGCCGGTGCCGCCGCCTTTTGAAGGCGATTCTCCAGTGGAGATCACAGATCGTGCCGCTGACGACGAGGACAGCACGGCCGAGGATCCATTCGACCCCGATGCAATCGATGGCGACACTCCGGTGATCGTCCAGGTGCAGGTGGATTACATCGAGATGTCCCATGAAAAGCTGAGCGACCTGCTTTTCATGAAGCGCCCGAAAAGCGCCGACGCGACCGAGTTGCGGAGTCAAGTCCAGGCGATGGTGAAAGATGGCAATGCCAAGTTGCTAGACACCCAGGTCCTCGCCGGACGTAGCGGGGAAAAGATCTTGGTGGAATCGATCCGCGAGCAGATCTACCCGACCGAGGCGGAGCCCGCATCGGTGCCGGACGCGATCGCCACGCCGGACAAGGAGACGCCGGTGAGCCCGGCGCAGATCAACGCACTCGCCAATCTGGTAAGCGGACCCACGCCAACTTCATTCGAAACGCGAAATGTTGGATCCACTCTAGAAACCGAGCCGACCGTGGGATTTGATTCGAAGCTGATCGACCTCCGCATCTCACCGGAGCTAACCTGGCACACCGGCAATAGCCGTTGGTATGAGCGGAAGGACGCACTGGGGAATGTCGCCACGATCGAGATGCCTGATTTCTACACCGCCCGCCTGACCACCGCGCTGACGGTCACGCGCGGAAGCTACGTGCTCGCCGGGGTGGTCTCGCCGAAGTCGGACAAGGGCGCCACCGACCTCACCCGGAAGGTGATGATCTTCGTGAAAGCCGACGTGCTTCCCGTGCGATGAAAACGATACCCCTGCTACTGCTGGCTGCAGTATTCCCCGCGACGGCGGAGATCGCCTCCGTGGCGCATCCGGAGGAGAAGCTGCCAGTCGCGAAGACCGTGGTGTGGACACCGCTTTTCCAAGCGTCATGGGACAAGCTGAACGCGACACATAGCGGAAATCCGGTGAAGGTGGAGCCGTCTAACAGCTTGATCTCGCGCCTCGACTCCTTTACGTGGGACGCGGAGCCGGTTATGCCGGACGGCCGGTGGAAGACGTGGGCCGGTACTGCGAGTGAAGAATTCCTCACGAAGGTGAATGCCGAGGCCGCAAGGATGACCGGCGAAGCTGCCGGGCCTTTCCGGCTGGTGAATCCGGGAGCCGGGAGCCTCGCGGTCTTCGGCCTGCTGGATCGCGATGTGAGCTTCCGGAAGGAATTCTATCGCTCGCGCAAGGTGCCGCTGAACTTCAAGGCGGGTGATACGCAGACGAAGGTGAAGTTCTTCGGCGTGAAGGGCGAGAAGAGCGGGGAATTCGCCGATACGGTCCGCGTGCTGTCCTATCGCCCGTCGGAGAAATCCCACGCACTGCAGATGCTTTGCAAGGAGTCGAACGACACGGTCATCCTGTTTCGCCCGCCCGCGGGGGCCGAATTGGACTTCGCCACCGCCAGCAAGTGGTTGCGGACCTGGCGCGAAGCGTGGGACAAGTCATCGGGCAAGAGCCGCGCACAAGATGACCCGTGGCTGCACGAGCGCGATGAGATCCGGGTGCCCTACGTGAAGCTGGTCTCCATGCATGACTTCAGTGCGGATCTGGCATCGCCGCGGCATTACAAAGGCCAGCCCCTGCCCCGCATCATCAAGCGTGCCGAGCAGATGGTGAAATTCGAGCTTCACGAACGCGGCGCGCGGGTGCGTGCGGAGGTATCAATGAGCGACGATCCCTTTGGCGGTCCCATCGACAAGCCGCTGCTATTCCCGCGCCTCTTTTCGTATGATGCGCCGTTCTTCGTTTTCCTGTGGCGGGATGGCGCGGAGTGGCCTTACTTCGGCACTTGGGTGGGCGATGCCACGGCGCTGCAAGACTTCCGCTAGCTGCGCCACATCTCGCACGCGTGCGCGGCGAAGCCAGCGCCGAAGGCGGTGAGCCACCAGCGGCGGTCGCCATTGGCGGAGGCCAGGGCGCGTTCGAGGGCGAAGAGAACGGAGGGGCTGCTCATGTTGCCATGCTCGCGAAGGACCTCGCGCGTCTCCGGCAGGTGATGCGGCAGCACGGCCTCCAGCGCCTCGATGACATCGCGGCCGCCGGAGTGAGCGAGCACGCGGTCGGGGTCGGCGGTGCGTTTTCCGTAGAGTTCAGCGACGGCTTCGGCGGCGAGACCGGGGACGGCCTTGTCGAGTTGATTGCGGAGCTTCCCGCCCGCATTGACGAAGCGGATCTTTTCCCGCTGCTCCGGGCGGTGGACGGTGGTGAAGTGACCGGCCTGCCACTTCCCCTCCCCCGCCGCGTCCGACCATACGGCAGCCGCAGCGCCATCGCCGAAGAGGCAGAGCGAGATGAGCACGCCCGGATCGTCATCGGCGTAGAAAGCGGCGGAGCAGATCTCCACCGCCACGGTGGCGACCCTGGCCCCCGGATGCATGGCGAGGAAGCCCGCAGCGGAGCGCAGCATGGGAATGGCGGCACCGCAGCCGAGGCCGACGAGATCCTGCAAGTACGACGTATCCCGTAGCCCGAGCGCCTCGGCCACGTGGCTGGTCACCCCCGGGCAGAGATAGCCGGTGCAGGTGCAGATGAAGAGCGCATCGAGGTCCGCTGCGGAGATGCCCGCCTTTTCCAAAGCCGGGCGGAGGGCTGCGACGGCCAGTGCGGGTGCCTCGCGCTCGAAGGCCTCGTTCAGCGATTGTGCGTCCTGCGAGACCACGGGCGCAATCTCCGGCAGGCAGAGGCTGCGGGTGGCGATGCCGGAGGAATCATTTGCGAGGATCTTTTCCAACAGTCCCTGCGAGCGCGGGCGCAGCGCGGCGAAGGCGGGCGAGGCACGCAGGCCATCCAGGCACTGGGCCTGCGTGTAGCGGTGCGGCGGGACGGCGGTGGCGATGGATTCCAGGAACATCAGCGGACGAGGAAAAGAAGCGGGCGGAAGGGCAGCAGCCCGGCGGCGGCGATGGACTCGATGACCACCCGCCCGCCGCGACGGAGCAAGAGCGGATGCAGTGCCCGTGCCGCGGTGAGGCGCGTGCGAAAGCGGCGGCGCTGCAGCGTGCGGATCTCCGCCACGCAGTCATGCCACGGAAGCCCGCCACGACTCCAGCGGACGAGCGAGTCCAGCGCGAGCTCCGCCGACTGGAAGGCCATGCTCATGCCATTCCCCGTGAAGGGCGGGATCATGCTCTCGGCATCCCCCACCACGCACAGGCCGGGCGCGCTGCGCTGCCTGCCTAGCTGAAAGCCTGCCACGGCGGAAAAGGATGGCTCGTCCACCTGCGCGGACTTGAGGCGATCGGCGAGCGCGCCATTTCCACCCGCGCGGAGATAGGCATCCAGCAATCCGCTGCCCGTGCCAGCGGTGGCGCGATCCACGCGAAAAAGCCCGCAGACATTCACGCGACCGTCTTCCACGCGGGCGAGACCGGCGTAGCCATTCGCCCCCAGATGCATCTCCAGGTCGGCGGCCATCGGCAGGTGGAGATAGTGAGCCTTCAGCCCCACCCAGGGGCCGCGCTGCGGCACGCGGCCTGCGGCACAGACGTGGCCCTCGGCAGCCTCGCGCGGGTGGCGCGAGCGTTCGATGACCTCACCTGTTAGACCCGTCACCCTTTCCTTCAGCCGCAGGTCCAGGCGATGACGCGAGATGCCCATGGCGGGTTCGGGCAATGTGTCGTCGTGGAGCAACCGGCCCTCACGCCACCAAGTGACGCTGCGCAGTGACTCGGCATCGGCGAGTGCCTCGGCGATGCCCAGTGCATCCAGTGTAGAGCACTGCACGCCGGAGATGAATTCCCCGCAGACGCGGTGGCGCGGGTAGTGACCGGCCTCGTGGACGGTGACGGGGATGCCGTGCAGGCGCAGGCCCGCGGCCAGCGATAGTCCCGCCAATCCCCCGCCCGCGATGGTCACCGTGCCGCTCAAGCGCGCGAAGCTAGCATGCGCAGCCCGCCGCGCCATGTGGTTTCCTCGCGGATGCGCCATTTCGCGGGATCGAGGCCGAGGCGCTCCGGCAGCTCGCCATGCACGAAGCCCGCGCGGATGCTGACCATCATGTCGTGCTTCGTCGCGCGACCGACGAAAGGCAGGATGAACTGCGCATCCCACACGGTCCGCTCCACGCGATACGGTTCATTCAAGCAGATGACCTCGAAATTCTCCATCAGGGGGCGAAAGCGCTCCAGCTCCTCATACTCGAAGTGATGGAGGAAAAGATTCGCCGCGAGCACGCCAGCCTTCATCCCGGCCAGACTCTCGAAGACATCCCTCTGGTCCCACACAATGGTCTCCGGCAGGCCCGCCGGGCGCGGGGCCAAGTCACAGGCGGTCAGCGGGATGCCGGGGTGGCGGCGGGCCAGGCGGCGGAGCAGCGTGCCCTCGCCCGCACCGATCTCGACCACGCCATTCGCCATGGCCGCGGGATATTTGGCGAGGTGGCGCGCGATCCAGCGCTCGTTGCCCATCAGGAAGTTGATCACCTTCAGGTCCACGCGGCTGCGCTTCACGTCCGGGTGGTCCGGTGGAAGTTGGTCGATGATTTCCGGCTCAACAATGCGTTGCATCGCGGTTAGAGCGTGGCGACGGTCTTTCCGATGCGCAAGCTTCACGCCATATTCCAAAGGTTCCTCGTGATCGCGGCGTGCGCGATGCTCGCGGCGTGCT
Organism: Luteolibacter flavescens; assembly: GCF_025950085.1. NCBI lineage: Bacteria > Pseudomonadati > Verrucomicrobiota > Verrucomicrobiia > Verrucomicrobiales > Verrucomicrobiaceae > Neoluteolibacter > Neoluteolibacter flavescens. Next base: position 49,726 of record NZ_JAPDDS010000009.1, on the reverse strand, counting down.
TTGACGTGCGCGAGGAGGTGTGGGTGGAGCCGGATGGCCGGGGTCGCGCGGAGCTGCGCTACACGGTGCCGGAGTCCGCACTGATGCTGGGCGGAGGCGCGGCGGGCCTGGAGGAAAAGATCCGCACGCTGATCGCCCGGCAGCCCTCGCTGAAGCTGGATGCGGTGAGCGTGACGGCGAAGGATGATCGCGCCGTGGTGGCCGTGGATGTCTCCACGGACTCGGTGCTTTCCCTGCGGAAGCTGAAGAAGAGCGACGATCTGAAGAGCATGCCGGAGTCCACGGCTGACATCGCCGGGCACTTCGACGTGCACGTGCGCGGGCTGGATGTGGACTTCTCCCGCAGCATCCACGTGGGCGAGGCGCTGGGGCTGGCATCGCTGGTCATCGGTGGCACGGAGAGGAAGGATCGCCGCCTGACCTACATCATCCACCTGCCGAAGCCCGCGAAGGAACACAATGCCACGCGGACGGACAATGCAGGGAAGACGCTGGTGTGGGACTACACGCTGGGCGAGGCGCTGAAGCAGCCCTTCACCACGCACTTCCGCGCGGCAATCCCCCTGCCCTCATACGTGTGGTTCATCGCGTGCGGGCTGCTGCTCTCCATCGCGGCGCTGGTGATCCACTGGGGCAGGAAGCTCCGGCGGCGGCGGGCAGCGCAGGGATAGGTGAATATTTATCAACGTGGATAAATCATTTACCGCGGAATGTTAGCAATACGCACAGGTTTTTCACATCGATCTCCTTGTCAGGGCAGCCCCCTACACCTATCAGGGACCGCGTGCGCCGGACCCTCCTCTGCTGCCTGCTCCTCCCCACCCTCCCGGCCACGGCGGCACTGGAAGTGGTGTCTTCGGAACTCGTCTCCCGAAGGCCGGACGGCATCGGGCAAATCGTCGAGGCAGATCTGGATGGCGATGGCGACCGCGACCTGCTGATCACGGGACGGAAGAACGATTTCCTCGGCTGGATCGAGTCCAGCCCGAATGGCCCGGTCGGCACGCTGCGGGCGATCAATACCGGCACGCTGGCGGTGAAGAATACCCGCCCGATGGTCGCGGACCTCGACGGCGACGGCCTGCCGGACGTGCACTATCCGGGCTGGGTGCTGAAGAACCGCTTCCGGAAATTCGACGCGCCCGTGGCAAATGCCACAACAGCGGGTCACGAACTGTGCGCCTCGGACCGCACGGGGCTGCTGGGACGCGCGCTTGATACCGGCGTGTGGAAGATCTTTACCAGCACCGGAGCGACGGTGATCCAGACGGAAGAAGGCCCGCTGAATTCCCCCGGCTTCTCGCCGGAGTGCTGCATCCTCGAGAACTTCAGCAAGGATGGCAGGCTGGACCTGGTGGTGTATCTCGAAGGCGCGCGGCTCGGCTCCGGGGCCATCGCCACGGGCACGTATGCGCTGCACTCGCAGGCAAATGGCGAATGGGGCGTGAACCGTTTCACGACGAGCAAGCCCTACGCGACGGCATCGATCCACTCTTCGAATGGCACGCTTTCCGGGAACTTCGCCATCGCCTTCCCGTCCATCGATGACCACCCGTCGCCCCCGGTCGCGGGGAGCAGCTTGCAATTTCGAAACTACGACCCGAGCGCGACATACACCTACCAGCGCTGGAGCATCGGCAGCACTCACTTCAGAGGGATGAAGATCACGTCGATCTCGGGAGCCTACCGCTCCTCGGCCTCGCGCTACGAGATGGCCGCCGGGATGACCGCCACGGATGGCAGCGGCGTGAACTCGATCTATCAGCTTCGCACGGATTACTTCTCCAGCTCGATCCTGCTCCAGTCGATGGCCGGGGGAACGATCGAGGAGAAGGGACAGATCCAAGTTTTCCAGTCGTCCAATGGCAGCCGCATCCATGCAAGCGTGGGCACCGCGGCGGGCCAGACGACCGTGGCTCCGGAAGCACTGCTGGAGTATCTGCCGGGCGAACTCGTCATCGAGCAAAGCTATGAGCTGCCCACCATTGGCAAGATGACGTCCGGCCCCTACGGCCCGCTTGAGAAGGGTAACTGGTGCCATCTGGATGGCGACGGTCGCGACGAGTGGGTCTCCGGCACGCCTTGGCCGGGCGGTGTCCTCGCCATTCCCGCGGATGCTCCTTTCTCCGCGAAGGATATCCCGCTGAATACGCCGCGTGTGCCGTGGGTCTATCCCGTCCCGGAAATAGCGGCGGGCCCGCTCTTCGCGGGAGATCTGGATGGCGACGGGGATATCGATCTGGCGCGCCGGCTGGACCTTCTGGATTTCGACGGTTGGCCAAACCAGTTCCTGATGCAGTGGGAGAATCTGGACGGCCACGAATTCTACAATGCGCTCGATCCCTACTACGACTACTGGATGCAGTGGTCGATTCCCGGCAGCCAGCCGCTGCGGTTGGAGGCGGGGACTCGCCCCCGCCTGCTGACGAGCCAGCCCGGGATGATCCATTCACAATGGCTCATGCCCCGGAATTCGCAGGACAGCTACCCCACGCCGGTGGCCTATCCCGGCACGGGAGCGGCGGTGGTGGAGGCCGGGCACGATCTGGATGCGGATGGCGCGCGCGACTTCATCTTTTTCCCATCGGTCTTCGGCAACGCGCTGACGTGGGGAAAATGGAATCCGGAGGGTGGCCACCTTGATTCGATGGAAAAGATCGCCGACGTGCCCGCGGGCCTGACGGTGCCATCATTGGTCGCCGGCGATCTGGAGGGAGACGGCACTGCGGACCTTTTCCATCCGGCGCTGGATGCAGCGGGCACGCAGGTCACCTGGGTGGCGTGCCGTCTCACGGCTGCCGGGCCGGCGGCGCTGGAGCATCCTCCCATCACCCTGCCGGCTTCTGCCAAGCTGGTGGCACCGGCGGATCTGGATGGCGATGGCGACATCGACCTGCTGCGATTTGTCCCGGATGCAGCCGCACCCGCCGATGCGGACGGCATCCGCCCGCATCATCTACTATGGACGGAGTATGTGGGCGGCACCTGGGTCCACCACACGACGAAGCTAGGCACGCTGCGGCTGTCCGCGGCGGAGCCGGTGCTGAGGGCGGAGGGAGATCGTCTGCTCGTGATCAACCGCATCGGCGAGGTCCTGGAATTGAAGACCCGCGTGACTCCATCCGCGGGAATGCTGGCCTCGGCGCTGGCCGCCCAACAGGTGACCGGAGCCTCCTCCGGCGCGGCGGATGACCCGGATGGCGATGGCTTCCCGAACTACGTGGAGATCCTCGCGGGCACTTCGCCGGTGATCGCGGATCGCTCGATTTCCCTGCCCATGCAGATGCTGCGCAGCGGGCCGAATCACGGCTGGATCGCCAGCCTCGCCGCTGCTCCATCCGCCGTGGGCGCGCGGGCACGATTGGAGACCAGTGACGATTTGGTGGAGTGGACACGCCACGAGGACGAGCCGCTTCCGCTCGGCGGATCCGGCGCGGAAGAACGCTACCTCTTCCCTGATTCCGCGCTTGCGGCACCGCCCGCCCGACGCTTCGCACGCATCGCCTTCTCGCACGACTCCGAATGAAAGCCGCCCTCACCTGGATCGCGCTGACGGCGCTGCCCGCGTCCGCCCAACTTACCGCCGAGGTCCGCGAGGTAGCGCGGCATCCCACCTCACTATCCGGATGCCAGGTCGTGGACCTGGATGGGGACGGCGACTCGGACCTCCTGCTCTCCGGCGCCTTCAACCAGCTCACGGTCTGGTGCGAGAACCGCGGTGATGGCAGTTTCGTCCGGCCAGTGGCCATCGAGATGAAGCCCCGTGTTTTCAACTGGGGTCTTCCTCACGTGGCGGATCTCCACGGCACCGGAGCACCGGACCTGCTGATCCGCTGGAGCTCGACCTACGCCCGCAATCTCGGCGAAGGAAACTTCGCCGCACCTGCACCCCTGCCTGGAACGGCGTGGCCGACGCCCACTGACCCGCTGGATGACCTCTTCACTGAACACGTGACCGTTTTCCCCGGCACCGCTGGCAAACCTGATCGGATGATCGTGGAGAAGTGGGACGGGATCGAGCAGGAGCACCGCCAGGCGTTTTTCTACACGCTGGACGAGCAGGGAAACCCCTCGGTCTCGCCCGTGCTGGCGGACGGTGAGAATCTGGCAAACCATCTTGGCTCGCTGGAAGTCGACAACCTCTTCCCCACGGACATCGACGGGGATGGCGACATCGATCTGATCTATCAGTATCACTATTATACGGATCCGGTGTCGATCCTGAGAAACCGCGGCGATGACACCTTCGACGCGAGGGAGGATATCGCCGCTGAAGACGTGCTTTACTCCATCGAACTCTCGAAACCGGTGCGGCTAAACCTGCCCGGCGACGATCTTCCCGCGCTGGTGACGGTAGAGCATACGGAGATCGGCGCATCCGGCATCGTGATCCACAGGCAATCGGAAAGCGACGGTAAGGTGTCCTTCGATCCGCCCGAGGAGATTCACCGGATCCCTCTTGATGAGGATACTTACATCCTTTCCATGACCGCCATTCCAATGCCTGAAGGCGATGAGCTGTGGGTGAGGCTGTGGCCGACCTGGGACGAGAACGAAAGCCAGACGAACGGAGTGCTGCGGCGCTACCGCTTCATCACGGGGAGCGGTTGGGCAGCGGATCCCGATGTGACATTGCCCGCCAGAGGGCTGGGCGAAGTGATCCCCCTTACGATCACCGAGGGCAATCCTGGATTGGCATGCCGCCTGGGCAGCCTGCCCGGGGTGAACACGGACTCCGAGGAAAAGATCGTGTGGGCATCCCTTGCCTCGCTGAGGACCGGCACCCCGGAGTGGCAGACGATCGCAGGACCCTTCAATGACTTCAGCGACTTCCACCTCGCTGACCTTGATCGCGATGGCAAATTGGACATGGTCTCTGCTGATCGAGTCAATTTCGGCGGAGCCAAGAGCGGACGCATCCATTTCGTCCATGACATCGCTGGCAGTCGCGAGCACCGCGCGGTGGATACCGAGAGCACGGACGCATTCGCCGGGGCATCACCGTGGCCGGGCAACCGCAGCGTAATCGGCGATGCGAACGGCGACCTGCTACCGGATCTGGCGGTATCGAGCGGATCTGCCGGAGCGATCCGTTTGTTAGAAAATCTCGGCAATCGCCAGTTCGGCCCGCCAGCCACCCTCGCGATCTCCGCTAATGTCCTGCGCCCGCTTTGGCTGGGTGAAGATGAGCACCGTTTCTTGGATGGATCGCGCATCTTCACGCAGGCACCGCATACAGGAGCGATTGCCACACTTCTCACGGACATTGGCACTGCGGCAGATGTCGTCTTCACCGACATGGATGGCGACGGTGACGAGGACGTGTTGGCCGCTCCGTGCCCGCTTGGCAATGTGGCAGGCTGGGGCCGACGTGGCGCGTCCGGAAACATTGAGTCCTGGAAGGTGCTTTCATCCACGTTGGCCAGTCCGATCCGGAACTCGTCAGGAGCAGCGCAGCTCGGATGGATCGAAACCGGACCGCAGGCGGCTTTCGAGACGGTCCGTATGGGAGTGCCGGGAGTGACCACCCATGCGCTGCCTCCAATGTCCCAGGCGGAGTATCTCGCCATGGGCCTAGTGGGCCACCCGATCGATCTGGATGGCGATGGCGACCTTGATTTCCTGACGCTTCGGCAAATTGCAGAAGAAGCGGTTTGGGGCATTTCGCCGGTGCCATCCCATCTCCTGTGGCATGAAAATCTCGGTAACCGTTGGCAATTCCACCCGGAACCGCTGATGGAAATCAGCTATCCCGCCGCATGGCTCGGCCTTTTCGTCACGCAGGAAGTGGAACACGACGGTCCGACGCGTGTGATCGTATCGAACTCGGCGGGCGAGGTCTTCCAGATCGATTTCAGCGCACCGATCCCGGGAGGAACCTTTGGTGAATGGCTCGCTTCACACGATCTAACAGGTGCCTCGGCCGGTGCGAATGCGGACCCGGATGACGACGGCCTGACAAACCTTGAGGAAGCGCTCCAAGGCACCTCGCCGGTGGTGGCGACACCGGGAGTCTTCACCATTCCCGTAGCGGCTTCCGCACCGGATGGCTGGACTTTCTCCACCGCGCTCGCACTGGACGGCAGCGGCATCGCCGTCGTGGCCGAGGCGAGCGAGGACTTGGAGCAATGGCACGAAATCCCCGATGAACCTGAGTTCACCGGGGACCTCGTCGGGCGGTATCACTACCGCGTCACGGATGAAGGGATGGCGGGAAAAGCGAAGAGATTCGTGAGGTTTCGCTTCTCGGGTCAGCCCTAGCATTTCGGGGGGCCTGAGGGGGTTAATCCGGGGGGATTAATTCCAGGGGGAATCAGCCAAAGAGATACATGGCGGCCTTGATCACGGCGGCGACGATACCGATGAGGCCCGCGCCGATGCCGAAGGTGCTGATGATGCCGCCGCGCTTCGCAGGGGAAAGCGACAGCACCACGCCGATGATCCCGAAGAAGATCGCGACGACCGCGAGGATGAGACCGAGCGTCGCGCCATTCATGAAGCTACCGATGGCAGCGACGATGGCGATGATGGAAGGAACGCTGAAAGTTGCGCGGGTGGCGGGAGTGGTGTGGTTCATACTGATGACCTTTATGCGGGAGGCGTGCCACGCTGCCCGAGCGCGCATCGGAACGAAGGCCACCGGGTATTGTTTTCCGGCATAATTGCTTGGTATTCCTGATGGATACAGGGTTGATCCATCCGTATGGATGGCTCCGCATGTTCGCTTTGACCCGCCTTTCCCTGCTACTTTCGCTCGCCTCCGTATTGCAAGGTGCAGAGTTCTCCGAGGCGGGACTTGCAAAAATCGACGACGCGATCTCGCAGGCCGTGACGGATGCCAAAACTCCCGGCGCGGTCTTCCGGATGGAGCGCGAAAATGCGGTCTATCAGCACGCCTATGGAGACCGGGAGATCGTGCCGCAGCGAGTGCCTATGACGGAGGATACTGTCTTTGATGCAGCCTCACTGACGAAGGTGGTGGCGACGACTTCCGCGGTGATGAAGCTGTTAGAGACGGGCAAGCTGGACGTGGAGGCACCGGCAAGCCGTTACCTCCCCGATTTTCGCGGGAGCGGGAAGGAAGCGATCACGCTGCGGCAACTGCTCACGCACACCTCTGGCCTGCGCGCGGGACTGCCATCGGGAACCTGGCAGGGCAAAGAGGGCGCATTGCGGGCCGCTTGTGCCGAACCGCTGCCTGCCTCGCCGGGCACGGCGTATCGATACAGCGACATCAATTTCATCCTGCTCGGTCTGGTGGTGGAGCAGGCAAGCGGGCGCGCGCTGGACGACTACTGCACGAAGGAGATCTTCCAGCCACTGAAGATGACGGACACCGGTTACCGCTCGCTGGAGCCGGGCGACGTATCGCGCATCGCGCCGACAACCGTGACGGATGGCAAGCCCTTGCGCGGCGTGGTGCATGATCCCACGGCACGGCGGATGGGCGGCGTGGCCGGTCACGCAGGACTCTTCACCACGGCGGCGGATCTCGGACGATTCGCCCGCATGATGCTGGCAGGCGGCGAGCTCGATGGCGTGCGGATCTTCAAGCCTGAAACCGTCGCCGCGATGACTACCGTGCAGTCACCGCCGAGCCTGCCGCGCCGCGGATTTGGCTGGGACATCGACTCGCCCTACGCAGGGCCACGTGGAAGCGTCTTCCCCATCGGCAGCTACGGTCACACCGGGTGGACCGGCACGAGGCTGTGGATCGACCCGTTTTCAAAGACCTCCACAATCTTCCTCTCGAACCGCAATCACCCGGACGAAAACGGCAGCGTGATCGCCCTGCAACGCGAGTTGGGCACGCTGGCAGCGCGGGCGGTGGAGGGCTATGACTTCGCGCACGTGACAGGCGCGCTGCCGCCCGATCCCGCGACTCCGCCGGTGGCAGCCCGGGCCGTGGAAAGAGATGCGCCGGTGCTGAATGGCATCGACGTGCTGAAACGCGACAAGTTCCGCCAGCTTCGCGGGATGAAAGTGGGCCTGATCACGAACCACACAGGGATCGACCGGGGACGAAACTCGACCATCGACCTGCTCCACGCAGCACCGGATGTGAAGCTGGTGGCGCTCTTTTCGCCGGAGCACGGCATCCGCGGCGAGTTGGATCACGCGAAGATCGGCGATGACGTGGACAAGAAGACGGGGCTGCCGGTTTACAGCTTGTACGGGGAACGTCGTACTCCAGCACCAGCGCAGCTCGAGGGGATCGATACCCTGGTCTTCGACGTTCAGGACATCGGCTGCCGCTTCTACACCTATGTCTCCACGATGGCGAATTGCCTGGAGCTGGCGGGACAGCGCGGGCTGCGCTTCATCGTGCTCGATCGGGTGAATCCGGTGGGAGCCGCGGTGGAGGGCCCGGTGCTCGCCATGGAGCGAAGCTTCGTGGCAGCCCATGAGATCCCCCTGCGACATGGGATGACGGTGGGCGAACTGGCGAGATTGATCGATGCCGAGCGGAACTTCGGCGCAAAGCCCGGCGTGATCCGCTGCGAGGGAGGATCGCCGCTGCGGTGGTTCGACGAGACCGCGCTCCCGTGGCGCGACCCCTCGCCGAACATGCGCAGCGTGACGGCAGCTACGCTCTACCCCGGAGTCGGCCTGCTGGAATTCTGCAAGGTGAGCGTGGGCCGAGGCACCGGAACACCGTTCGAGCTACTAGGCGCACCGTACATTGATGACATGAAGCTGGCGGCGGAGATGAGGAAGGCAAATCTTCCGGGTGTGACTTTCGTACCCGTGAGATTCACTCCGGAGGCAAGCGTCTTCAAGGATCAGGAATGCAGCGGCGTGCGGATGGTGGTGACGGACCGGGATGCCTTCCGCGCTGCGGACCTCGGCATCGCGCTCGCGGCCACTCTTCACCGCCTGCATCCCGCGGAGCTGAAGCTGGGCGAGATGAAAAAGCTCATCGGCGACCCCGAGACGCTGGAAGCCATCCGCAAGGGCGAGACGCTGGACGTGATCCGCGCCGTTCGCGACCGCGGGCTGCCGGACTTCATGAAGCGCCGCACCCCTCACCTGCTTTATCCGCGGGAGTAACGGCGAGCTCGGAATCTTGTGAACCCGGTCGCCGGATCGCATCGAGCGGCACTAGGTGATGGATGGGTGAAGAAGAATGCGGAAGGGAGGCTTTGAAGAGTGCGGAGCCGCTGGGAGCGTGGCGATGTCCGGGCTTTCCGGATGGGGCGTGGTGGGCAAGGATCGTGCGTGCCTGTCGCCATGCTCATCCTCGCCTGCGCCCTGTGGGGTGTCAGCTTTCCCGTGATCAAGGCACTGGATCTGGAGCAGACGGCGAGGTTGCCGGAGGCGTCGAAGGTGTTCCTTGCCACATGGCTGCAGATGGCGCGCTTCGCGCTGGCGGCGGCGATCATGATCCCGCTGGTGGCGAGGCAGATGCCATCGAGGAGGGAATGGGCGCAGGGCATCTGGCTGGCCGCATGGGGCGGGCTCGGCATGGCCCTCCAGGCATGGGGGCTGGGCTACACGGAGGCCTCCACCTCCGCCTTCCTCACGCAGGCGTATTGCGTGATCCTGCCACTGGTGGCGTGCCTGAAGACCCGGCGCGCACCGACGGCCAGGGTGATGATCGCCACCGCGCTGGTCATTCTCGGAGGAGCCATCCTCTCGGGAGTGAGACCCGGCGAACTGAAGATCGGGAAGGGCGAGGCGGCCACGCTGGCTGCGGCCTTCGTCTTCACCTTTCAGATCCTGACGCTGGAGAATCCGAAGTATGAGGGAAACCGCGGCCTGCCCGTGACCTTCGCGATGTGCACCGGCATCGCCGCGCTCTTCCTGCCGGTGACATGGTTCCTCGCTCCGGATGCGGGCCATCTCATCTCGCCGGGTGCGACTTGGCCGGCCTTCAGCCTCGTGCTGGTGCTCGCGCTGGTGTGCTCGGTCGGTGCCTATAGCCTGATGAATTGCTGGCAGCCGCGCGTGTCCGCAACGGAGGCCGGGCTGATCTACACGACCGAGCCCGTCTTCACCGCAGGCTTCGTGCTGTTCCTGCCCGTCATGCTGGGCCAGCTTGTGGGTGGTGTTTATCCGAATGAATCCCTTACCTTCACATTGGTCGCCGGCGGCTCGCTGATCCTGGCCGCCAATGTCCTGATGCAATGGAAACGTCGCCCGCACCCACCCGCGATCGCCCCGGCCCCGTGAGGAAGGCCCTGCTTGTCATCGGCCGCCAGTCGCTGCGCCTGCTGATGCTGCTGCCGGGGCTGTGGTGCCTTGGCGCGATCCACTTCGACGGGCCACTGCCCGGTGGCGGGAATATCGTGCTCACCATTCTCTGGGTGGCGCTCGCCGTCTTCCTCATGCTGCGCGCTCGCACGCGGCGGGATCGCGGCCTCTCCTACGCTGCCGTCCTCTCGCTGGTCATCCTGCCATGGCTCTGCAAGCGTCCCAGCAACGACCGCGACTGGGCACCGGAATACGCGCGCACCGCAAATGCGACGGTGGACGGCGATGCGGTCACCTTCACGAACTACCGCAACTTCGACTACGCGCTGGACGGCACGGTCACCGAGCGATGGGAAACGCGCACCGTCCACCTGTCGAAGCTGCGGGGCATCGATCTCTTCCTGAACTACTGGGGCTCGCCGCTGATCGCGCACCCGATCTTCTCCTTCGACTTCGGCGATGAGGGGCACATCGCCTTCTCCATCGAAACGAGGAGGGAAAAGGGCGAGACCTTCACCACCCTCGGCGGACTCTACAAGCTCTACGAACTGACCTACCTGGTCGGTGATGAGCGGGATTTCGTGCGCGTGCGGACAAACATCCGCGAGGACGAGGATGCGTATCTCTTCAAGCTGGATGCCACGCCCGAGGAGGCACGGAAGCGCTTCATGGAATACGTCGGCCAGATCCAGGTGATGGTGGACGAGCCGCGCTTCTACAACGTGATCACGGCGAACTGCACCACCGCCATCCGCTCGCAGATGGAAATGGAAAAGGCGCTGGTCCCGGACTACCGGCTCATCCTGAATGGCAAGCTGGACGAGCTGTTGGAGGACCTCGGGTTCTTCGCCGTGAAGGACCTGCCGCTCGCGGAGTTGAAGCGCCGCGGGCACATCAACGAGCGAGCGATGGAGGCGCAGGATGATCCCGATTTTTCGAAGAGGGTCCGCGAGGGAGTGCCGGGATTCGGTCCTTGATGCTGGGATTCCCGCATGCACGCGAACCGGGAGGAAAGATTGCGACATTCCGTGACCGGATCGCCGACTGCCGCTTGACCGCACGATGGCGGACGCTATTCGGGATGTGTGACGCTGCTGAAAACCATCGGTCTCCTGACGCTGTCGAATATTTTCATGACCTTCGCGTGGTATGCCCACCTGAAGGACATGAAGGAAAAGCCGTGGATCATCGCGGCGCTTTTCTCGTGGGGCATCGCGCTTTTCGAATACCTGCTGCAGGTGCCGGCGAACCGCATCGGCTCGTCCGCGTATAGCACCGGGCAGCTCAAGATCCTGCAGGAGGTGATCACGCTGTCGGTCTTCGTGCCCTTCGCGGTGTTTTACCTGAAGGAGAAGATCACGCTGAACTACCTCTACGCCGCGCTGTGTATGGGCGGCGCGGTGTTCTTCATCTTCCGTGACAAGGTGAACGCCAAGCCCCCGGAGCCGCCGAAGATGGAGATGAGCGAGTCGGCGCGGTGAGGTTTTCTTCGTAGCTGAATGGCTGCGCCATTCAGGCGGGGCGAGGCGTGAAGGAGAATCGCCACGTCGCTTCGTGGGGCGGGCCGCACCCGGCCGGAGCGACGCAGTCGCCCCGCTACGAAGCCAGATGCAGTCGCCCCGCCGCGTGAGGACGTAGCTGAATGGCTGCGCCATTCAGGCGGGGTGAGGTGTGAAGGGAAATCGCCACGTCGCTTCGTGGGGCGGACCGCACCCCGCCGGAACGACTCAGTCGTTCCGCTACGAAGACAAATGCAGTCGCTTCGCCGCGAGACGAGAGCGTCTCGCCATGATGGGCAGTCACGCCACCGGTTTGAACTCCACTTGCTCGATCACCTTTCCTTCAAGGTTTCTCATCACGAGGGTCAGCGCATTCGCGTCCGCCTTTCCCTCGATCCACGTGGCGCGCTCCGGCTGTGGCCCGCCGCCGACGAGCTGGCCGTAGGGAAACTCCTCCGTGCCGGGGAGCCACGCGGGCTGGTGCGTGTGCCCTGAAACAATGACCTGCGCTTTCCAATCGACGAGCGAGCCGTGCCAAGCCTCGCGGCTGGATCTACTATAGGCATCGTACCCACCCTTGTCGTATCCGGCATCCGCCACCTCGGTCTTCCAGCGCAGCGGGATGTGGCAGAAGACGATCCGATACGGCGCGTCGCGGAATTCCGGCCGGGCGATCACCTCCCGCAGCCACTCCGCCTGCTCCTGTCGCAGCTTTTCGAAAGCGACGCGTCCGCCGAAGCTCGGGTGGTCGTCCGGCTTGTCCTCGCCGGTGTGCAGGCAGATCACGGCCACGGGACCGCTGCGGAAGGCGTAGAAAGGCCGGCCATCCGGAGTCGCGACCATCTCGGGCACCTTGTAGGCCCACTTCCCGCGGACATCGTGATTTCCCCACACGAGCAGCAGCGGGCGATCCGCGCTCACGTCCTGCCCGGCGGGATGCAGCAGCGTGGGCACGAGCCAGTCCTCCTGGTGCCAGTCATTGCACGTGTCGCCATTCCAGAGGAGGAAATCGCCGCGCGGGGTGACCTCGTGCAGCTTCCCGATGGTCGGCGCATTCTGGTGGGTATCGTTCCAGATTACGAAGCTGGTTTCCTGCGCCGCGGGATCGAGCGTGCGGAATTTCTTCCACGGTCCCTCTTCCGTGTCGCCACCGTCGGTGGCCACGGTGATGGCGCGAAGCTCGTACTTCCCGCCGGGCTTCAGGCCGGCGACCTTCACGCGCAGGATCTCATCCCCCTGCGGCACGAAGCCGAAGCGATCCGCCGCGGCGGTGCCGGTGCTGCCATCCTCGCCCCGCCACTCGATGCGGCCACGGGAAAGCCGCGACACGGCCCACACCACCTCCACGCCATCATGGCGCGGGGCCATGATCACGGCGGGAGTTTTCATTAGCGGGCCGCCCGCGGATGAGGCGGTCCTTTCCTGCGCAGACGTCACTGCAGCCGCCCCGGCTATCGCCCCGCCCGTCACCGTACCGAGCAATCCACGTCGCTTCATGAGCGCGGATTACGTCACCGAAGGACGCATTTCACTACAAAACCTCACAAATATGACAAAATCGTCAACTAGGCGAAAGCTTGGACATCGCCGCGTGGGTTCTCAAAGCCCCTGTTATCTGGAGACTCGTTTCAGGATCGCCTTCGCCTCCTCGCTTCCTTCTACCTCCAGACGGATCGATGCGACGGCGGTGCGGAAGTCGTAGTTCTCGTCTTTGCCATAGGGGAACTTCATCACCTCGCCGGGGATGCCAGTGATGAGTTCAAAAACCAACGCATCATTCGCGGGTGCCGCGTTCCACTGGAGTTCATGCCCCGGCTTTTCCGGGATGGGCGTGAGGCGGATTCTCGCGAAGTCCTTCTCATCCTCTGTCTCGTCGGTGCCCTTCAAGACACAGGTCCGCACGTTCCAAGAACCATTGCCTTCTTCAACGATTTCAAAGGCCTGGCCCTTTCCGTCATCCCGGTGCCGCACGGCGATCGTCCGTTCAGGTTTATCAGCCCCTCCGAGTTCGAGCCATTCCGCCATCTTCACCGCGGTGTCCCCCTTCCACTTGTAATAGGTATTGCCGAATCCGGACCACCTCCCGCCCCAAAACGACGTGGTGACAACGAGGTAACCGCCGATCCACTCCGGCTCACCACGTTGGGAGGAGATGCTCGTCAGTTCGATGCCGGAGTCTTTCCTCCGGGCCACGGCGTATCCGGTGCTGAAGCCGTCGTTGCTGAAAGCGACCAGCACTTCGGGGATACGATCTCCATCGAGATCCTTGAGGACAAAGGGAACCTGAGGCGGCTTGCAGCGGTAGTATTGCCCGTATTCCGGATCCTGAGTCGTTTTTCCCGGCGGCACCCATGCTGGCGGGACATCGAGTCCTCCCGCCATCTCCCACGCGCCGTCCTTCGCGATGGCCCAGGACGTCCCTTCCGTTCCCACGAGGGCCAAGTGTCTGCCATCGCCAAAGAGATCGCCATGCATCACCACCGGTCCGCGCGGCGAATGCCAGACCGTCGGCGTATCAGGCGTTTTGCCAGGGTCGATTGCCGCCAGCACCTCCTGCGGCGTTTGCCACACGATTCCAACAATCTCCCCCGCCTTGCCTCCTTGAATCCCCAGAACCGCGATACACGCGAAGATCGTTTTCACGCCGATGCCTTACGCAATCCTCTCGTAGGATCGATCAGGATTGGACGAAAGTTTTTCGCCGTTCAGAATCCCTCCCAGGACTCCCGCCGCGCTCGGCTATGGGATGCCTCCTGAATGGTCCCCCATACGGCCGTATGGCTGTCGTGGCCGGTGAATGACGAGCTCCACTGGGGCGGGGCGAAGCACACGCTGATGCGCGAAAAATTCGCGGAGATCGCCGCGGGGATCAGCCTTTTCGAGACGGTGCGGATCAATGCTCCGGGTGCGGGGCCATGATGACTGCAGGAGTTTTCATCAGCGGGCCGCCTGCGGATGGGGCGGACTTTTCCTGCGCTGAGGTCACGACAGCCGCCTCGGCCAACGCCCCGCCCGTCACAGTCCCGAGAAATCCGCGTCTCTTCATGAGCGCGAACTACGTCACTGTAAGAACGAATTTCCCCACATAACCTCACAAATACGACGAAATCACCAACTAATCTCGCAATGCTTGACCGGGCACCTGCACCCCATCCACCGGCGGTAGGGCTTCCCTCGAAGCGATCCACTCGGGAGGCACTCCGGATGCGCCTAACCGGGCAGCGACGATGCCTCCGACCATCGCGGCATTCGTGTCGCAGTCACCTCCTGCCTCCACCGTAGCGATGACCGCTTCCTGAAAATCATCGAGCGAACGAAGCGCCGACCAGATCACGAAGGGCACGGTATCGGGAGCCGTGACGAGCGAGCCATTTCCCAGCCGACGCCCGGCGACATCGGGAGAAAGGCGGGGCTCCAGCGAGACTGCAGCTACGAGCCCTTCCCGCGTATCGCCGGGGGGAGTGAGTCGAAGGACTGCTTCCGTGATGACCTTTCTCGCCTCGGCATGCTCGATCTCCCTCGTTTGCCAGGCGCACGCCGTGGCGACTGCAACCGCGATGGCCCCGGCAATGCCCTCCGGATGCCAATGGGTGACACGCGCCGACTTCATCGCCTCGGCTACCACCCGGTCGAGGTCATCCGCGAACCATGCACCGAGAGGTGCGACGCGCATGGCCGCACCATTCCCCATGGAGCCTCCGCTGAATGCCGACCGCGAGGCGCTTTCCCACAACTCCCCTGCCCCGATCTGCCGGAGAATGATCGCTGCCATCTTTCCATACCCGCGGTCCGGGTCGTGCTTGAAATTGCGGGCGAAAATCCACGCCAGCATCTCCTCCTCAATCGCGCCGCAGCGGTGCAGGCACTCCTCAATACCGAGCGCCATGGCGGTGTCGTCCGTCCACCACCACGGCCCGGCCGGAACACCGAGAGCCACCCGGCCTCTGACCCCCGAGTGGCCGTAAGCCATCATCTCACCAAAGGCATCCCCGACCGAAAGTCCCTCGAGGACCGTGCGTGCGCGGATGCTGCGGGTGGAGTCCATGTGGAGTTGTTAGCCGCGATCCAGGGAGGCGGCGAGCGCCTTTGTCTCGATCATTGATTGGACGTCCGGCATTCGCCATTCTAAGTCCCTCGCATGACTCCCGCCGCGCTCGGCTATGCAATGCCCCCTGAATGGTCCCCCCAGACGGCCGTATGGCTGTCGTGGCCGGTGAATGACGAGCGCCACTGGGGCGGGGCGAAGCACACGCTGATGCGCGACAAGTTCGCGGAGATCGCCGCGGGGATCAGCCTTTTCGAGACGGTGCGGATCAATGCCCCGGGCGCGGACCACGCGATGATCCGCGAGGCGTGCAACCGCGCGCGGGCCGTGCCGGAGCGCGTGGAACTCTTCGACCATCCGCACAATGACGTGTGGTGCCGGGACCACGGGCCGATCTTCGTGAAGCATCGCGAGACCGGCGAGCTAGCGGTGAGCGACTGGGGCTTCAACGCGTGGGGCGGGAAATTCCCCCCGTACGATCTGGACGATGCGATCCCGCGCCGCGTGGCGGAGGCACTCGGCCTGAAGCGCTTCGACGGCGGCATGATCTTGGAAGGCGGGGCCATCGAGATCAACGGCCTGGGCCAACTGCTCACCACCGAGGCGGTGCTGCTGAATCCGAACCGGAACCCGCACCTCTCGCGCGAGGACATCGAGCAAAAGCTCCGCGACACCCTCGGCGTGCGGGACATCCTGTGGTTGCGGCAGGGCATCGAGGGCGACGACACGGACGGCCACATCGACGACCTGGCGCGCTTCACCGATGACACCACGATCCTGGCGTGCCTGGAGAAGGACCGCAGCTCGCCGAACCGCGCGGTGCTGGAGGAGAATTTCGACCGCCTGAAGTCATTCACCCGCCCTGACGGCCGGTCCTTCGAAGTGGTGCACATCAATTTGCCGGAGGCCTGCGAAGTGCCCGGCTGGCGGCTGCCGGTACTACCCGCGTCGTACGTCAATTTCCTGATCGTGAATGGCGGCGTGCTGGTCCCCACCTTCCGCCAGAGCCGGAATGACGACATGGCTCTCGGCCAGATCCGCGAGCTCTTCCCGGACCGCACGGTCATGGGCATCGACTGCCTGGACCTGGTGGAGGAGGGAGGGACGCTGCACTGCATCTCTCAGCAGCAGCCGGCCTGACCCTTTCCGGGCCACGTCTGGTAGCGGAAGGACTGCGTCCTTCCGGCTGGGCGGAGCCAAAAGATGGATCGCCGCTTTGAGGCACGCTGCGGACCGCTCCCCGCCGGAACGACGCAGTTGTCCCGCTACTTTTCGGGGCCGCCCCCTTTGGTAGCGGAAGGACTGCGTCCTTCCGGCTGGGCGGAGCCGGAAGATGGATCGCCGCTTTGAGACACGCTGCGGGCCGCACCCCGCCGGAACGACGAAGTCGTCCCGCTACTTTTCGGGCCACCCCCCCTTTGGTAGCGGAAGGACTGCGTCCTTCCGGCTGGGCGGAGCCGGAAGATGAATCGCCGCTTTGAGACACACTGCGGACCGCACCCCGCCGGAACGACGAAGTCGTACCGCTACCGCTACATCTCGTGCCGGATCAATCGCCGAAGAGATTCCCCAGGCCGCCGAGGGCGGAGCCTTGCTCGCGGCCGCTGGCATACATGCCGGTGATGCGCTGGGCGAGGCGGGCGAAGGGCATGCTCTGGAGCCATACGGTGCCGTGGCCCTGCAGCGTGGCGAGGAAGAGACCTTCGCCGCCGAAGACCATGGACTTCAGGTTTCCGGAGCGCTGGATGTCGTAGTCGATGCCCTTGGTGAAGCCGACGAGGCAGCCGGTGTCGACGAAGAGCTTTTCGCCTTTCAGCTCCTTCCGCACGACAGTGCCGCCTGCGTGGATGAAGGCCATGCCATCGCCATTCAGGCGCTGGAGGATGAAGCCCTCCCCACCGAAGAGTCCGGCGCCGAGCTTCTTGTTGAAAGCGATCCCGAGTTGCGTGCCCATGGCGGCACAGAGGAAGGCGTCCTTTTGGCAAAGCAGCTCGCCTCCCTGCTGCGAGAGATCGATGGGGACGACCGTGCCGGGATAGGGCGCGGCAAAGGTGACGCGCTTCTTGCCGCCGCCGCGGTTCGTGAAGTGGGTCATGAAGATTGACTCGCCGGTGAGGGCGCGCTTGCCGACGGCCATGAGCTTGCCCATGAAGCCTTCGTTCGGCGTGGAACCGTCGCCCATCTTCGTCTCGAAAGCGATGCCGTCTTCCATATAGTTCATCGCGCCAGCCTCGGCGATGACGGTCTCGCCGGGATCGAGCTCGATCTCGACCATCTGGATGGACTCGCCGATGATCTCATAGTCAATCTCGTGGGAGCGCTTGCCACGCAGCGGCGGAGGCCCACCGGCGGGCAACGCGGGCGGCATGCCGGGGCTGGCGAAGAGATCGGGCAGAACCTTCGCGGCAGGCTCCCATCCGGCCATCCCTGCGGTCCAGACAAGCGTCTGGGAGGTGATGATGCCCCCCTCCGCGAGCTCGGCGAGGTTTTCCTCGGAGGTGGAGGCGGATGAGCCGGAAGCGCTGTGATAGTGCCAGGTTTTCATGATGATGGGAGAGACTAGGGAGGTGAAAAAAGAGCGCAAGAATGCAGGAATCGGCCTCTCTGGCGAGTGGAGGAAATGGTGGATTTTCTACGGGCGAAGGGGATTGGGGCGAGGTTCGGCCACGCCGGTCGGATATCATTGGCGTGAATGGATTCCGGATGGTGGGACCGGACATGGCAGTGGGCCTAGCGCTTTTGCGCTTCCTCTTCCGCCTTGCGTTTCCGGGCTTCTTCCGCTTTGGCCTCACGTTCGATGAATTCGTCGTCCTGCCACTGATCGTCGGAGATCTTGTCGGAAAAGAAATAGGGAAGCCCGCCCAGCATCGCGTAGCCACCATGGCGAACGCGAATGTCCCGCGAGTCAAAATCCTCCACCACTTCATCCCCTTTTATCAACCGGTTGCCGTCCATGCGGCAGCCCGAGATGTCCACCCGGCTGGAAGCGGCAATCGTAAAGTCCGGACGAAACACGATCATGAAGGAATGCCCTCTGGCCGGAGGCGTATCTCGTCCGAAAGGAGAGGATCGAATGAAGCCGGCCGACGCGATGAAGAACCTTTCTTTTCCGCGTTCGACGTATCCCAAATACTCGATGGCCCGGAGGTGATAGGTGTCGTTTTCGCCCGGCGGTTTCCTCGATATGAATTGCTCCTCACCCGACTTTTCCATCCCCTCGATCATCCGGAGAAGCATCTTAGGCTCCTCCAAGGACTCTCCTCCGTTTCCCGCGAAAGAGACGGCTGATCCGAATGCAGCGAAGGCGACAAGGAGGCAAAGTCGGGAAGCTCTGTTCACGAAGCCCTTTACGAGGAACAAGCGGGAGTTTTCACAGGCTGAAATTTCAGCATAGCAGAAGTCCCGTGAGGCGTGTGGACGTGCCGACCATTCCGTGTCGACAGAATGTCGACACGCCTCATTTAGGACTGCGCCATGCAGGGAGCCCGCCTTACAATAGCTGCGTCTCCGCGAGCAGGTGATAGGTGCCGCGCTTGGCGACGAGTTCGTCGTGGGTGCCGCTTTCGACGAGGCGGCCGTGATTCATCACGAGGATGGTGTCGGCGTGGCGGACAGTGGAGAGGCGGTGTGCGATGACGAGGCTGGTGCGGCCGGCCATGAGGCGTTCGAGCGCTTCATTCACGAGGCGCTCGCTCTCGGTATCGAGCGCGCTGGTGGCCTCGTCCAGCAGGAGGATGCGCGGGTCGGCTAGGATGGCGCGGGCGATGGCGATGCGCTGGCGCTGGCCGCCGGAGAGCTTCGTGCCGCGCGGGCCGACGAGCGTGTCGTAGCCCTGCGGCAGGCCTTCGATGAAGGCGTGGGCGTTCGCCTGCTTGGCGGCATTCTCGATATCGGACGCGCTGGCACCGGGACGACCGTACTCGATATTCTCACGGATGGAGCCGCCGAAGAGCATCACCTCCTGCGGCACCACGGCGATCTGCTTGCGCAGCGAGGAAAGCTCCAACTCCGCGGCATCCGCTCCGTCGAAAAGCACGCGGCCGCTCTCCGGGCGGTGGAAGCCGAGGATGAGCGAGAAGACGGTGGACTTCCCCGCGCCAGACGGGCCGACGAGCGCGATGCGTCTGCCCGGCGCAACGGTGAAGGAAAGATCGTGCAGCACCGGGGCCTCCGGGCGCGAGGGGTAGCGGAAGCTCACGCCATCGAAGGCGACGCCGCCGTCCAGCCTGGCCGCCGCGCGGGTGCCGGTCAGCTCCGGCTTCTCCGCCATCAGCTCGCGCAGGCGCTCGGTCGCGCCGGACATGGCCTGCACCTGCGAGATGATCTCGGGCATGGAACCCAGCGACGCACCGACGAAGACGCTGAAGAGGATGAAGGCCATGAAATCCCGCTGCGAGATCTCACCGCTGGCCAGCATGTGCGAGCCGAACCACGCGACACCGGCGATGGTGCCGAACATGGCGAAAATGATGAAGGAAAGGAAGGCGGCACGGGTCTTCGCACCCTTCAGCGTGACGTCAAAGAAGCGGTCCAGCGAGCGATTGTAGCGGGACAGTTCGTAGGGCTCGTTCGAGAATGCCTTCACGTCGGCGATGCCCTGCACGCTCTCTTCCATGACCATGCCGGACTCGGCGAGCGCCTCCTGGGCATCGCGCGAATGCTGCCGGACGCGTCGGCCGGAGATGGCCACGGCCAGCACCACCACGGGCACACTGGCGAGCATCACCAGCGAGAGCTTCCACGAGAAGAAGAAGACGGCGACGAGGCTGCCGACGAGGATGACGGTGTGCCGCGCGGCCTGGGGCAACGTGGTGAGCAGCGTCTCGCGCACGGTGCCGAGGTCGGCGGACACGCGATTGCTCACGGAGCCGGCGCGCTGGTCCTGGAAGAAGGGCACGGGTAGCTTCATCAGGTGGCCGAAGAGATTGCGGCGCAGGTCATTCAGCGCGGCCTCGCCGGAGCGGGTGAAGCCCTTCACGCGCCAGTAGGCGATGAAGGATTGCACGGCCAGCACCCCGAGTAGGAGGAGGATCGTTTCGTCGGCCTTCGCGCGGGTGGCGGCGGCATCGAGGCCGTTTTTCCAGGAGTCCGCGGGATCGCCGATGAGGTCCTTCAGGAAAAGCGGGAAGGCCAGCGAGAGCGCGGCGGTGACGAAGAGCGCGATGACGGAAGGGATGAAGATCTTCCGGTGTGGCCGCAGGTAGCCGAGCACCCAGGCGAGTCCGTCCTTTCCGCTTCCCTTTTTCTTCTCCGGCTCCGATGTCGGCATGCGTGGGATGGGAAACAATGCGGCCCCGCGCGTCAAATGCGGAGCGGACGGGCTCTGCCATGATAACTCGCGTAGCGGATGGGCTGCGCCCTTCCGGTGGGGCGAGGGGTGAAGCGAGGGCGACGCTCGGATCCGCCCTGACGGCTCGGTGATTGGGACGGCGACGGCGGCGTGGAGGGATGGGCGGTCCGCACCCAGCCAGAACGACGCAGTCGCTCTGCTACGAAATGTAGCGGATGGGCTGCGCCCTTCCGGCGGGGCGCGGGGTGAAGCGAGAGCGCCGCTTGGATTTGCCCTGACGCCTCGGAGATTGGGACGGCGATGGCAGCGAGGGTGGGAGGCGGCGTGGAGGGATGGGCGGGCCGCACCCAACCAGAACGACGCAGTCGTTCTGCTGCGCGCCGCCACGAAATGCGCGCCCCACGTCCGCCTCGTCTGCGAGGCCACCGCCGGTTACGAGCAGCTCCTCGCCACCGCCTCCTTCAAGGCAGGCGTGCCCATCTGCATCGTGCCGCCGCAACGTCCCCGGCACTTCGCCAAGGCCCTGGGACTCCACGCCAAGAACGACCCCGTCGATGCCGCCCTGCTGTCCCGCTTCGGCAACCAGACCGGTCCCCAGCCCGCCATGCCAAAGGAGCGGTCGCGCAAGGAACTCGAGTCCCTGATGCGGGCCCGCGGTGAATTGATCGACGCACTCGGCCGCGAGAACAGCCGCCATGAGCATCACGCCCATCCGGTGGTCCTCAAGCTCGCCAAGGCCCGCATCGCCCGCCTGGAGAAAGACATCGCGGCCATCGACAAGGCGGCCGCTGCGGTGATCGCTGCCGATCCCTTGCTCTCGAAGGCCGATGCCTTGTTGCGCCAGGTCACCGGCGTCAGCCATCAGAGCAGCCGGGTGCTGCTGGCCTTCATGCCCGAACTCGGCACGCTCAACCGCCGTGAAATCGCCGCGCTTGCAGGCCTTGCCCCCTTCGACCGCGACAGCGGCAACAAGCAGGGCAAGCGGTTCATCCAGGGAGGACGGGCGAGGATCCGCAGCACGTTGCACATGGCGGGCCTCTCGGCGGCGAAATTCAACAAGGTGCTCGCGCCCGCCTACCGGAAGCTGAGGAAGGCGGGAAAACCGTTCAAGGTGGCGATCACCGCGAT
Source organism: Luteolibacter flavescens (assembly GCF_025950085.1). Lineage (NCBI taxonomy): Bacteria > Pseudomonadati > Verrucomicrobiota > Verrucomicrobiia > Verrucomicrobiales > Verrucomicrobiaceae > Neoluteolibacter > Neoluteolibacter flavescens. Next base: position 27,570 of record NZ_JAPDDS010000009.1, on the reverse strand, counting down.
CACGCGCAAGCTGCTGGTCCACCTCAATTCCATCATGGCCGATTTCCTCAAAAACGAAGTTGCAGCTTAACACTGTTACTACGAAGAAGGAGCCGCTACGAACCCCTACAAGGAAAGCTCCGCCACGCCTGCAAAGGACGAAGCCGTCCGCCGTGCCCAGGCGTCGGCCTCGATGACCGCCTCGAGCGAGGAGGCCGGGGCCGTGTGATGGGAATGCATGGTCTCACCCACAACGCGCCAGATATCCGTGAAGCCGATCTTCCCGTCGATGAAGGCATCCACGGCGATCTCGTTCGCGGCATTGAAGACCGCGGGCAGGGTGCCGCCGGTGAGGCCGGCCTGCCGGGCCAGGCCCAGCGCGGGGAAGTCCGCATGCCGAGGTTCCTCGAAGTCGAGCTTCGCGAGCTTGCCGAAATCGAGCGGTTGCAGGCCGCCCGCCACGCGCTCCGGCCAGGTGAGCGCATACTGGATGGGGAAGCACATGTCCGTCTTGCTCATCTGCGCGAGCACGGAGCCGTCGATGAACTCGACCATGGAGTGGACGATACTCTGCGGATGCACGACCACGTCGATGCGCTCCATGCCGATGCCGAAGAGCCAGCGGGCCTCGATCATTTCCAGCCCCTTGTTGAAGAGCGTGGCGGAGTCGATGGTGATCTTGCGGCCCATTTCCCAAGTCGGGTGCTTCAGCGCCTGGGCGAGGGTGACGTCGGCGAGGCGGTCGGCAGGCCAGGTACGGAAGGGTCCGCCGGAGGCTGTTAGAATGAGGCGCGAGACCTCCTTTTCCCCGCCGCGGTGTCCGTCGAGGCACTGGAAGATCGCATTGTGCTCGCTGTCCACGGGCAGGAGCTTCACGCCCTTCGCCTCGGCGGCGGCGGTGACGATCTCGCCTGCCATGACGAGGATTTCCTTCGAGGCGACGGCGAGGTGCTTGCCCGCCTCAATAGCGGCGAGCGCGGGCTGGAGCCCGGCGGTGCCGACGATGGCGATGAGCACGGTATCCGCTTCTTCCATCGAGGCGAGTTCCGCGAGGCCCTCGGGTCCGGCGAGGATGGTCACGTCGGCGGGCACCAGCGCACGCAGCGCGGCCACCTTCGTGGTGTCGCAGAGGGCCACGCGCTTCACGCCGGTCTCGCGCACCTGGGCGGCGAGGGCGTCCACGCTGCCATTTGCCGCGAGGCCCACGAGCTCGATGCGCTCCGGCAGCAGCCTGGCGACTTCCAGCGTGGAGCGTCCGATCGATCCGGTGGAACCGAGCAGGACGACTTTCTTGCGTGCCGGCGCGGCGTTCAGGGCGTCATCCATTTGAGATAGAAATAAAGCACGGGCGCGGTGAAGCAGAGGCTGTCGATGAGATCGAGCGCGCCGCCGATGCCCGGCAGCATCTGGCCGGAGTCCTTCACATTCAGGCTGCGTTTCACCACGCTCTCGGCGAGGTCCCCGACGACGGCGAGCAGGCAGAGCACGATGCTGAGAACGATGACGTGCGGCCATCCGCCGAGCACGTGGAGGCCGGTGGCGAAGCTCGGCATGTCTTCCTTGAAAAGCGCGTAGAGTCCGCAACCGGCGAGCAGGGCGAAGAAGATCGCGCCGCCGAAGCCCTGCCACGTCTTGCCGGGGCTCACGTGGGGGATCATCTTGTGCTTGCCGATCATGGAGCCGACGATGTAGGCGCCCATGTCGGTGAATTTTGTCACGGCGATCATCCACAGCAGCACCATGGCTCCCGGGACCTGTCCCTCGCCGGGGACGAGGAAGACGAGCCGCGCGGCGAAATTGAAGAGGAAGGCGAGATAGACGAAGCCGAGCAGGTTCGACGCGACAGTCTGCATCGCTTCCAGACCGCGGATCGGGTAGCGGAGCTGCAGGAAGAAGGAGCCTGCGAGCGCGGCGAAGATGGCGGCACCGTCGAACCACTCCGGCAGGGTGGCGATCCGATGGCTCGCCGCGGGCGAGAGATCCATGGCCGACCCCAGGCCGCCATTCGGTGCCTGACCATTGACGAGCAGCATCCAGTAGAGGGTGCCCGAGTAAGCCACCGCGAGCAGCATGCCGTAGCGCGGGAAGCACTTCACGCCACCGGCCTTCAGCATGCGGAAGTACTCCAGCGTGGCGATGACGGTGAGCACGCCGACGAGGCCGACGTAGGCCCACGCCTGGCGACTGGCGAGGGCGGCGGCCACCACCGCCCACAGTCCCAGCGTGCTGGCACTGCGACGCAGGAAGGTCGTTCGTTTGGAATTGTCGGGCGACGGACTAGGCATCCGCGCGCATCCAAACCGCCCCGGACGCGTGAAGCAATTTCATTCCGCGCCGCAACCTTGCCCGGATGCCCGGGTTTTCCCGCTCAACAACGGATGGCCAACCCGTCAAACCCCAAGAAACCAACCAAGCAACCGATACCGATACAATGAACACGACCCTGACCATGATCGCCCTGGCACTCGCCGGCACCCTGGCCGTCCAAGCCCAAGAGCCCGCTCCCGAGCGCGGCCAGCGCGAGCGCCGCGGTGGTGGCGGTGCAAACCGCATGACCTCGCCGGAGATCCTCAAGGAATTCGACAAGGATGGCGACGGCAAGCTCAGCGACGAGGAAGCCAAGGCCGCCCGCACCGCCATGCAGGCCAAGCGCGAGGAAGCCCGCAAGAAATTCATCGAGAAGTACGACACCGACAAGGACGGCAAGCTGAGCGAGGAAGAGACCAAGGCCGCCCGCGAGGACGTCCAGGCCAAGCGCAAGGCCCTGCTCGAGAAGTACGACGCGAACAAGAACAACCGCCTCGACCCCGAGGAAGTGAAGACCGCCCGCGAAGCCGGTGAGGAGATCCCGGAAATGATCGGCATGGGTGGTCGCCAGGGTGGCCAAGGCGGCCCCGGCGGTGAAGGTCGCCCGAACCGCCGCGGCGGTCAGGGTGGCGAAGGCGGACGCGGTGGCCAGGGCGGCGGCGAAAAGCCCGCTCCTCCGGCCGGCGAATAATCTGGACCCTGCAATCGAACCCACGATCGAACCCAATGAGCCCGGAGTGCGCCCGTCGCCCTCCGGGCTTCTTATTTCCAGTGCCACCGGCGCGCGGCAGGCTGTCCATGAGCGGGCCTCACTTTCCGACGTAGCAATCTGCATCCCGGACTAAACCCGGTGGCATGAAACGCGCTTGAACGGGTCCGCCCGCGCCCTAAGGTCCCTGCCCCCGGCTCCGGGAGCCTTTCCGCCTCAATGTCCTCTTTCATCCAGATCCCCGAAGACGCCCCCTTTTCCGCCGAGCAGCGTGTGTGGCTCGGCCAGTTCCTTTCCAACCTGCTGGCAAATGCCGCCGCCGGTGCCACTGCCAGCGCCCCGGCCGGCCCAGCCGTCCCGGTGACCATTCTCTGGGGCTCCCAGACCGGGAACTCAGAAGGCCTCGCCAAGAAACTGGTGAAGTCGCTGAAGAAGGGCAATTTCGAGCCGGAAGTCTTCGACATGGGCGCCTATGACAAGGCACGCCTGCCGCAGGAAAAGAACCTGCTGATCATCACCTCGACCTATGGCGATGGCGAGCCGCCGGACAATGCGGCGGAGCTTTATAACTGGATCCTCAGCGATGCCGCGCCACGCGTGGAGGGTGTGCAATTCTCCGTGCTCGCGCTGGGCGACACGAACTACCCGGACTTCTGCAAGTGCGGCATCGACTTCGACGTCCGCCTGGAACAACTTGGCGGCAAGCGTCTCTTCAAGCGGATCGACAGCGACGTGGACTACGACGGTCCCTTCAAGGAGTGGTCGGACGGCATCATCGGCCTGCTAGCCCCGGCGGGTGCAGTTACCTCGAATGGCGCTGCCGCGACGGTGGAGCAAGCGGACACGGGCTACTCGAAGAAGAACCCCTTCCCCTCGCCCATCCTCACGAACTACAACCTGAACGGCCCCGGCGACAAGCAGACGAACCACCTCGCGCTCTCGCTGGAAGGCTCCGGCCTCAGCTACGAGGTGGGTGATGCGCTCGGTGTCTTCCCGAAGAATCCGCCCTCCGTGGTGGACGAGATCCTCGCCGCGCTGCCTTTCAATACGAAGGTCTCCGTGCCGCTGCCGGACGGCGGCGAGGCGAGCCTGCGCGACGCGCTGATCTCGAACTACGACATCGGCACGCTGAACAAATCCCTGATCCAGAAGTGGCAGGCCCGCAGCGGCTCGCCCTTCCTGCGTTCGCTCGTGCAGGCGGATGACAAGAAGGCGTGGGATGACTTCTGCTGGGGCCGCGACCTGATCGACCTGGTGATCGATCACCCTGCAGACTTCACGGATGCGGAGGACTTCGTGGCAGTGCTGAAGAAGCTCCAGCCGCGCCTCTACTCGATCGCCTCCAGCCCGAATGCCCACCCCGGCGAAGTCCACCTCTGCGTGGGCATCGTCCGCTACGAATCCAGCGGCCGGAAGCGCGGCGGCATCTGCTCCACCTTCCTCGCGGACCGCGCGGAGGGCGTGAAGCCGGGCGTCTTCGTCCACGTGAACAAGGCCTTCCGCCTGCCTGCGAATGGCGACACGCCGGTCATCATGGTCGGCCCCGGCACGGGCATCGCCCCCTTCCGCGCCTTCCTCGAGGAGCGCAAGGTGAGCGGCGCGAAGGGCGGGAACTGGCTTTTCTTCGGCAATCCCCACAGCAAGACCGACTACCTCTATGCCGACGAGCTCACCGCCTTCGAGAAGGACGGCACGCTCCAGAAGCTGGATCTCGCCTGGTCCCGCGACCAGAAGGAGAAGGTGTATGTCCAGAACCTGATGGTGCAGCAGGGTGCCGAGCTGTGGAAGTGGTTCCAGGACGGTGCCGCCTTCTACGTCTGCGGCGATGCCTCGCGCATGGCGAAGGACGTGGACGCCGCGCTGCACACCATCGCCGAGCAGCACGGCGGTCTCTCGAAGGAAGACTCCGCCGCCTGGGTCGCCCAGCTCAAGAAGGACAAGCGCTACCTGCGCGACGTTTATTGAGCGCGCGGTCTGCCCCGCATCATTTCCCGAAAAGGGCCTCTCTCAGGAGAGGCCTTTTTTGTTCGGCATCCCAGTAGCCGAAGCCTGCCTTCCAGTCCCACATGGTCCACGGGATGCCGCGCTTCTCGGCAGCGAGGCGGAAGTCGCGCACGTAGCGGGCACGGCTGGCGGCGTCGGCTTCCTTGTAGCAGCCGAATTCCCCGATGTGGATGGCGCGTCCGAAGTGCCGGGACCACGCCACGGCGTCATCGAGCAGCACCTCGAAGGAGGCGGCGGTGCAGGGATTGTCCGCGCCCTTGCGGGTATTGTAGGCGTCCATCCATGCGACGAGGCTGGCATTGTCCTTCAGCGAATCCGGCACGGCCACCGGCGAGGCGGGCGGGCCGGGATAGGTGATGCCGCGGAGGTCCTGGAAGCCCACCCAGCCGGCACGCTGGTGGGTGAATTGGAAGGGCTCGTAGCTGTGGACGCTGGTGATGATGCGGTCGTCGCCATCCGGCAGGAAATAGCGGTCCAACCCGGGCACGGACGCCCACTGCGGGGGATTCGCGAGCAGGATGCGCTGCGGGCTGACAGAGCGGATGGCGGCGATGGCCTCGGCATGAACGGCAGTGAGCGTGTCGTGGTCGAGCGCGCCATTCGGCTCGTTGAGAAGCTCCAAGTAGAGCCCCGCGGGCAAGTCCTTGTAGTGCGTGGCGATGGTCTTCCAGTCGTTCGCGAATGCGGCGCGATGGGCGGCGGGATCCTTCACGAGGGCGTCGTGGTGATGCCAGTTCAGGATCACGGTCAGCTTGCGATCCAGAGCGCGCTTCAGCACCGGCTCCAGCTCGGCCAGCAGCTCCGGCTTGATCGCACCATCCACCATGTGGAAGTGCCAGGCGACGGGCACGCGGATGTGATCGAAGCCCTGGTCGGCGACGTGATCGACATCCTGCGCATCGTACTTGATGCCCCAGGTGCCGGGCTCGGCTTCCCAACTGTTTCCGAAATTCACGCCCCGCTTCAGCTTCGCCGCCGCCCGGTGGGCCGGGGTGTCCTGCCCGAGGATGCGGGGAGACTTGAAGCCGGGGACGGTCGCGGCTCGGGCATGGAGCGTGACGGTCACGGGCACGCCGGACTTCACCTCCAGCCTGCCCACCAGCGGACGGCCGTGCCACGAGGCGGCCACGTGCTTGCCAGCCACCGGCTCGCGATCTGCGAGCGCCCACGAGTCCGCGGCGGGATAGGGACGCCACGGAGACTCCCATCCGGCGGGCTTGCCATCGGCCATGTCTTCAAAGCCGCCATTCCGGAGCGTGGCTCCCTTCGCGGAGATCTCGTCCCACAGGACCTCCTGCTGGCGGAGGACGCCAGGCCGGGCCTCGGCCCATGGGCCATTCAGGTCGAGCTCGATGTTGCCGTCATGCGTGGGCGTGAATTGCAGCGTGACCTGCTTCCACTTCCACCAGGTGATGGGGAAGTTCACGTCGGTCAGGCGCTCGCGCTTCTCCGGCGTGTCCTCGTATTTGCCGGGCAGGCATTCGCCGGAGGAGATGCGGGCGTCCTTCAGCGGTGCGGCATCTCCCGGCACGCGGAGGAAGAGGCGCGCGTGTGTGGGCTGGAAGGGCACGAAGTCCTCCGCGGCAAGCGGCGCGACCAGCGCGAGGGAAAGGAGAAGCCGGCAGAACAACGACATGGGCACCATACGAGGTGACATGCCACGGGCTGTCAGCACCGCAAGCGCCATGAAGCGGCGTGGCGCGGCAATCCTTCACGGGTGCCACGCCAGGAGCATGCCGCTCAGAAGGTGGTGTGGCGCGGGACGGGCATCTCGTCCTCGGCCTTTTCCCGGTTCGCTTTGTCCTTCGCGGCGGTCTTGTTCATGCGCTCCAGCAGGCAGGCAATGGCACCCCAAACGATGAAGCCCATCATGATGCCGTAGAAGGCGCGCACGGCCCAGATCTTCTCCGCGGAGAAGCCGTAGTTGTGCAGGCCGACGTTGAGGAAATTCACGTGCCACCAGGAGAAGCCGACGACCATGGCGCCGAAGATCGATGCGAGGTGCAGACCCCAGTCCTTGATGTAGCCGCCGAGGCGGGCATGCAGGATGGCGAGGGACCAGAGCACGATCATGAGCGCGCCGTTTTCCTTCGGATCCCAGCCCCAGAAGCGGCCCCACGAGTCATTTGCCCACACGCCGCCGAGCACGGTGCCGATGAGCGAGAGCGTGAGCGTGAGGCAGACGCAGCCATAGACCGCGCGGGTGATGGAGCGGCGGAGCGAGACGTCCCCGCCATCCAGCCCGAGCGAGCGCATCATCACATAGACGATGGAGAGCAGCGCGGTGATGAGACCGGCGGCGTAGCCGACCGTGATGGTGATGACGTGGATGGTCAGCCAGTAATTCGACCGCAGCACGGCGACGAGCGGATCGAGGTGATCCTTCCCCTCGCCCACTTCGAAGCGGCGGGCGAGCACGATGAGGAACGCGGCGACAATGGGCGTGATGCCGACCACGAAGCGCTTCTTTGTCATCCACTCGACCAACAGGCCGAAGAGCACGATGAAGGCACCGATGAAGATGATGGTGTCGTAGAGATTCCCCACCGGCGGGCGCAGCATGATGATGGAGCGCTTCACGATCGGGATGATCATGTACACAAGGCCGAGGCCGAGGAAGCTGACGGTGGCCCAGTAGGAGATGCGGCCCGCCTTCGTGCGACCGGCGAAGAACATGACCGCGGAAGTGACCGTCGCGAGCAGGAACCAGACGAGCGCGTAGATGAACCAGTTCTTCTTGAAGTAGTCGGCCTCGAGCGGGATGGAGCGGTACTCGCCGCGCTTCTCGGCACGCTCGACGATGCTGGTTTCCCAGGCGGTGAACTTTTCGCGGAAGGCCGACTGGCCCTCCTTCAGCGACTGGCAGACATCCTCCAGCAGCTTGATGTCCTTGATCGACTGTTCCGGCTCGCGGGTATGGCCGGTGAAGATGTGGAAGATGCGGTCACCGGCACTGAGCCACTGCGGATCGTCCACATTCGCCGGCGGGAAGAGATTGAGGCCGAACTTCGCGGAATTCGCGGCCTGCTCGATGAGCACGGTGATGGTCTGCACCTCGCTGGAGGCGGCGTGCCCATGGGAAGTGGCCTGAAGCTCCGCGCGGATCTTCGGGGCTGCCTGCATGACCTCGCTGACGGGGAGGATCTTCCCGTCCTTCGCGGCCGAGGCGGGCAGCAGGCCATTCCTCGCGAAGTCGAGGTACTGGGTGAGGAAGGTGTAGGTGCGGACGTTGTAGGCCAGTGCGAGGGTCTGCGACTCGACGGGGCGGAGCTGCTTCGGATCCTGCTTCTGGATCTGCTCGTAGTTCACGGAGAGGTCGCGCAGCTTATCGAGCCCCGGCTTGAGGTCATTGTAGCTGTAGCGGTCGCGGCGGCCCTTCGACTTGATGCCGACGGCGTCGAGCACCTCGGAATTGTCCACGCGGAAGGTGGGGAGCTGGTCGGCAAGCTCCGGGCGGAACATGCAGTCGAGCATCCACGCGAGCGGCTTGATGGAGACCTTCTCACCATCCTTGCCGATGATCTCCATCTTCCGCGCGCCATGCAGGCTCAGCATGCTGAAGCCTGCGTAGGTGCCGAGCGGCTTGATGCGCCCGCCATCCTGCACGGGCAGGAGCGATGCGAGATCCAGCGTCTTCTCCTCCCACGGCACGTAGTCGGAGACCTTCGTCGGCTCGCCCTCGGCGAGGCTGTCGCGCAGGGCGGTGGCGGCGATCCAGCCGACGGCTGCGATGCCGAGGACGAAAACGACCCAACGTCCGATGATGTTGTTTTTCATGTCACGCTTGGGGGACAGGGGTGGATTTGCCGCGACGCAGGAAGGTCACGAGCTTAGTGATGAAGTGAACGCAGAGGCCGATGCTCGCGATGTAGATGCTCCACTCCGGCCACTTGTCGGAGGGATTCCGCACGACCTCGAAGCCCGAGATGGTGGCCTCCTGCCCGGCACCCGAGGGGCCGTTCATCATCGTGCGCTGGTAGAGCGTGAGGCCGCCCTGGCGCATCGGCTCGTTCATCTCGATGAAGTGCTTCGTCTCCTGGCCGTTCTGCGTGCGGATCACATCGCTTTCGAAAAGCTTCGGGCGCGAGGTATTCGGGTGATACTCAGAGCGGGCATCCACCAGCGTGACCTGGAAGGGCACGGGCCACACGCGCTTGTCGAGGCGCACGGTGAAGGTGCGGTCGCCGGAGCGCACGGTGACAGGTGCGCGCGGGCCAAAGGACTCCGGTCCGGTGGCGACGAGCAGCATGTCCTGCGGCTTGCTGCCGTCACGCGGCATGATGCGCGCATGGAGACCGGGCGAATCCAGCTCGGTTTCCTTGTTCGGCTCCTGGGAAAAAATGAACCAACCGTCCAGGGCCACCTCGCCGCGCGACGGCGCCATGCTGGAGGTGGAGATGGCCTTCGCATTCTGGACGTAGCCCTGGAGTGCGATGTCGAAGGGCAGCTTCGGCAGGTTCACCTTGCGCACGTCGCCCGGCCCGAGGTCGAGGTAGTAGGCGTCCTTGATGAAATGCACGGGGCCGACCGGCTTGCCGTCCTTGATCTCGGTGATCTCGACGGTGGTCTCGGTGAAGGAGTTCGCGTAGTCCGCGGTCTTCGGCAGCGGGCCGTCCTGCTCCTCGCTGAGCATCATCACGCCGCGCTCTTCCTTGAGCTGTGCGACACCGCCGGCGATGATCATGAAGACGATGGAGAAGTGCGACATGAGCACGCCTGCCGTCTTCCAACCCTTCCGCATGCGGACCAGGCCACCGAGCGTGAGATTCAGCGCGAGCAGGGCACACACCCAGTAGCCGCCGGGCAGAGGCGGCAGGTGCTTGCCGAGCAGCCCCTCACTGAAGACACCGGCATCCGGCAGGATGTACCATTGATGGATATCGAAGTACTTCTGCAGCGTGGCGTGCAGACCGTAGTGGACCTGCTCCAGCGTGGCGAGCCACGTCTGGATCATCAGGATGACGAGGAGGATGGTCGCGAGGCCGAAACCCGACAGCACGTCGTAGATGCGGGCGGGGATGGACTTGCGGGCAGGATCGTTCATCGGGGCTGCGGGTTACGGGCCGGAGAGGCGGAGTCGTTCAAGAGGGATGAAGGAGCAGCTTATTCCCGGCGTTGGAGAGCGGCCACAAACACTTTCAGCGCTTCTTTCTGCGCTGCAACTTCTTCGGAGGGGCCGGTCATTTTCACCGTGATCACCCGGCCCGCCTCCTGAGCGATGAAGCCGTAGAGCGCCTGCGCGGACTTCTGCGACTGGCCCATGCCCGGCGCATAGTCGCCCTGGGCCTCCACCCACACGCCCTCGATGCCGAAGATGGTGCCCTTTTCAAGCTGCGCCACCGCGCCGTCGTTGATCGGCTCCTGGCCGAATTGGCCGAGCCAGCGGTTGATATTGTCCGTGAGGCCGCCGGAGGAAAGGCCGACCGCGACCTCGCCACCCGCGCCGAAGCGGTAGTTCAGCAGGCGGAATTGATTCGTCGGCGCCTCCAGCCATCCCTGCGGGACCTGTCCGGCGACGAAGGGACCGGCGGCAGCGCCGGGGTCTCCGAAACGAGCGTTCGACGTGGCGTCGAGCGTTACCTTCTCGTCGCGCATGGTGAGCGGACGTTCTTCATCGACGGTCACCTCGGCAGGCTTCTTGCACGCGGGCAGGAAGAGCGCGATCCCGAGGCAGGCAGTGAGGGCCTGGATTTTCATCGCGCCGCCGATAACCGCCGCCTGTGCGACGCGCAAGGGCTTTCCGGCCACTGTCTTTCCGCTTCCCGTGATTGGCATGCCGCCCCTACGGTCGCCGGGAGTGAGCGCTATCCGATATTTCAACCGGCACACGGGCCAGATGGAGACCGAGCAGGTCTATGGCGAGGCCTTCCTGAAATTCAGCTACGCGAACCCTCTGGGTGCGCTGCCGCTGCACCTGATGGTGAAGCGCGCGGGCTTCTCCCGCTGGTATGGGAAGCGCATGGACGACCCCGCCACGAAGGCGAAAGTGGCGCCATTCATCGCGGAATACGGCCTGGATCCATCGGAATTCGCCGATCCGTCCGACAGCTATGCGACCTTCAACGAGTTCTTCTACCGCAAGCTGAAGCCGGAGGCCCGGCCGGTGGCGGAGAGCAAGGTGGTCTTCCCCGCGGACGGGCGTCACCTGGGCTTCCAGACGGCGAGCCAGATCGAGGGTGTCTTTGTGAAAGGCCAGCGCTTCGACCTAGGGAAATTGGTAGGGGACGATTCGCTCGCCGCGCGCTATGCGGACGGCTCGCTGGTGCTCTCGCGGCTGTGCCCGGTGGACTACCACCGCTTTCACTTCCCCGCCGCCGGCACGCCCGGCGAGACGCGGATGATCAATGGCCCGCTCTTCTCCGTCTCCCCCATCGCGCTGCGCCGCCGCCTCGCCTACCTGTGGGAAAACAAGCGCACGATCACGAAGCTGGAGACAGCGGACATGGGCACCGTGCTGCTGATGGAAATCGGCGCGACCTGCGTGGGCTCCATCCTCCAGACCTTCACGCCCGGCAAGCCGGTGACGAAGGGCGAGGAGAAGGGCTACTTCGCCTTCGGAGGATCATCCACCATCACCATCTTCGAGCCCGGTGCTGTGAAGCTCGCCCCGGACCTCGTGGAGTGGTCCGCGAAGCAGACGGAGCTGTATGCAAAGGTAGGGACGGCAATGGGGGGCTGATCAAAAAGCGATCCAAGCCGAGATCTCTGTCACCAGGACCCATGTCATAGGGATCGAAAGCACAAAAGACGCGGCCAGAATCCATCGCGCAGAATTCTTGGCGATCTCCCGGCGTCGAATTCCCCAGTAAGCCATGATACCCGCAATCATCGGCACCATCGTGAGAAGCCCCAATATCACCTTCAGCAGCGGCGTCCCATGAAACGGGTGAAGATCGGAGAGCAGGACAACGAACGCCGCGAAGAATCCCAATAACAGCAAGCCGGCCGTATGGGTATACCAAGACGACGGCGGCGGCGGTTGGTCGGCATCGATCCAATCGCCCGATTCAATCGCATGACCCCGTTCTGTCGATCCCGTCCATTCCCACGCCCACGCGTCTCCCAGATATCGTGAGGGTGCGATGCCGTAGACCTTTACCCTCACGCGGCGATACTTCCCGGACACGTCAATCGCCCTCTCTATCGCCTCTCCCCTGGAGTCCAGATCGAGCAAATGGTCCGGGCTGATCTGAAAAAGGTCACCCTTCACCCACATGCCGGAGTGTCCACGCTGCCATGCCGGACTCGCATCGACGGTGAAAAGCCCGCCAGCGATCTCGCCCTCCCCCATCCACTGTGTCCCCGCCATCCGATAGGCATCGACGCATTGCCTTCGGAGCGAGCTATAGACGAATACCATCTCGAATTCATCCTCCAATGCTCGCATTCGTTCCGGGGTGGGCTCGCCGCGACTCATCCTGCGAAGGGTAACCGCGACGAGGTGGTGCTAGCCAAGGAAAACTCCGGAAGGCATTTCGAGAGACCACCGGGGCATTGGCCGGAAGACCTAGGGAAAAAGCCTCACTGCTCCGGCGGGCAAATGAGCGGAATCGCTTCCCTCGTATTCCGCCGGTAGATGCTGAAATCCGTGCGATCGACCGTGATCACTGAATGCCGCGGGTAGAGTTCGCTCATCCGGATGAGACAGAGATCGGCAAGATCCGGACGGAGATCTGAATAGCTTTTCGCCAGTTCCTCCAGCCTCTGTAGATTGCTCCCGCAGTCGAAGGCCAACGTGATGAGGCCGTCCGCAATCATCTCCAAGGTGATGGAAACGCTACGCAGGTGAAATGCCGTCTCGGCCAGCACGGCCTCGCATGTCAGCAAAGGCTCGGTCACCTGCTCGGCAATGCCGACCGCCCACGAATGATAGGCGTCACTCCTGTTCGCGAACGCAACGAGCAAGCCGGTGTCCGCGATGCCCTTCATCCCTGAGACGGCCGCGTGAATCCCTTGCGCTGCGACAGGTCCGGCTCCCCGTCCAATGATCCGGCAAGGCGCATGAAGGGCTTTTGCGCGGCACCTGCCCGGGCTTTCTCAAGCTGGTCCCGGATGACCTCCGCCTGCGATACCCCGGAGCGAGCGGCGGATTCTTCCAGCCACTCGGCCAGTTCGTCGGAAAGACGGATCGTGACTGTCTGACTCATTCACCTGTATCATAACCTCCCTCATTCCCTGCCTCAAAACAAAAACTCCGGGCCTTCGTCCTTGCAGATGAAGGAGAAGGAGGGAATGACGAACGGCACCATGAACACCCACGAACGCCCCACTGCACGCGCGCATCGCGAGATCGCGGCGGTCCTGCGCGAGGGCGATGCGGCAGTGGATGCAACGGCGGGGAACGGTCACGACACGGTCTTCCTGGCGAAGCTCGTCGGGGCGGCGGGAAAGGTGATCGCGTTCGACGTGCAGGAGCAGGCGATCGCTTCGACGCGGGAGCGACTGGCGGCGGAGGAGCTGTTAGATCGCGTGGAGTTGGTCCACGGATCTCATGGCCGCATCGCCGACCATGCGGCGGCGGGCAGCGTGGGAGCGGTGATGTTCAATCTCGGCTACCTGCCTGGCGCGGATCACGCGGTGATCACGCGGACGGATGAGACCCTGCAGGCGCTGGAGGGCGCGCTGGGGCTCCTGAGGCCGGGCGGCATCCTGACGGTGGTATGCTATCCCGGGCATGCGGGTGGGGATGAAGAGAGCGCCGCGGTCGTGGCGTGGGCGGAGAAACGCAGCGCGGAGATTTTCCGGCGGTTGGACACGCTGAAGCCGGCACCGTTTCTGGTCGTGGTGCGGGCGTGAGGGGGAAGAGTGGCAGCGGCTTCCAGCCGCCAGCCTGCATGGGATGGAGCAGTGGCGTGGGGTGCGGACATGCGTGGTGAGGCCCGCTTTGCCGTGAAGAGGCTTCCGGCAGGATGCCGGAACCACGGGCGCGGAGCCACGGTTTCCAAACGAAAAGCCCGGCGCACCTTTCGGCGGGCCGGGCTTTTGGAAAAATCGGATCGGATCGTCGCGATCTCAGAAGACTTCGCCTTCCTTGAAGAAGCGCTTGATCTCGTCGGCTGCGGCTTCCGGGGAGTCGGAGGCGTGGCAGACATTGCGCATCTTCGCGTCGCCTTCCTTGTCGCCGAAGTCACCGCGGATAGTGCCGGGAGCGGCAGCCTTCGAGTCGGTGGGGCCGAGCAGGTCGCGGACCTTGGCGATCACGTCGTCGCCTTCCAGCGCGAGCGCGATGACCGGGGTCTCCTGCATGAAGCCGCGGACGGACGGGAAGAAGGGCTTGTCCGCGATGTGCGAGTAGTGGTCGGCGAGCAGCTCGTCGGTCAGGAAGAGCTTCTTGATGCCGCGGATGGTGAAGCCTTCCTTTTCAAAGCGGGCGAGGACGGTTCCCACGAGGCCTTTGGACACGGCATCGGGCTTGAACAGAATGAGGGTGGTCTCAAGGGCCATGCGCGGGAGGTAGGCGGAGGGGCCGGGACTGGCAAGCCTTTTGCAGTGAAGCCTTTCGTACACTCCGCCCGCTCCGGGGTCAGCGCGACGATTTGTTGGAGCGGCTGGAATTGTGATCCTGCACGCGCGAGCCGCCACTGCCCCCGCCGCCGGTCGCGGCGGACTTCAACACGGTGACGTGGCCATTCCCGCGGGCGACGGTCATGCCCAGATCCGGGGAATACACGTCGTCCGGGCCGAGCAGCATGCCGATCGATGGCTCCCACAGACCAAAGGGAAGCGTGCAGCTCACCGGTCCGGTGCCCGTCACCACGCCATCGGAGGTGAGGAAGACCGGCCGGCCGGCATCGTCGGCGTCCATCCGCCCGGTCACCGAGCCGCTGGCATCCGCCACCAGCACGATGCGGCTGCGACCTTCCCAGTCCTTGATGTGCTTGCCGTTGAGATTCTCGTGCGGATCGCCCCAGTGCTCGACCTTGTTCTTCGCGGCCATGACGTATGAGCCGGACGGGCAGGAGCATTGCCGGGAGCGCGGCCGGGATGCGGCGGAGGAAACCGGGTAAAGCACCGTGCCATCGCGCGTGGTGATGCCGTACTTCGTCCCGTCGCTGGAGGCATAGGTGACGGCGGCATTCACCGTGCCCGTGCCGGTGCCATCGTCGCCCCACTCCTGGATGCAGTCTGCACCATCGTGGACAAAGTGCGTTGTGACGGAGCCGCTGCTGCCGCCCGTGGTGCGGGAAACGCGGCGACCGATCGCATCGTAGCCATAGCTCACCAAAGTGCTGCCAGCAGCGGAGACGGAGACAAGGCGACCTTCCGCATCATACTGACTGGTGTGGGTGGTGGTGCCGCGCTGGATCCCGAGGAGATTCCCCTCGTCATCCCAGGAAATCGCGCCACCGGGCCATGAGGAATACTGGCCCATCTGCCGGTCGCCCGGAGGGATGGCGGCGCTCTGCGTGTAATCGGAGGCCACGCCATTGCGGGTCTGCTGGATGCGCATGCCCTCCTTGTCGTAAAGGTAGCTCACACTGTCCTCGGTCACAGGCGCGCTGCCGGAGGCGCGGGTGCGGGTCGTGGCGCTGGCAATGTGGCCCTGCGCATCCCGCGTGTAACTTTGCATCCGCCCCGGCCCCTGCGCGCTGGAAGTGAAAAGCGTCTGCCGGGACATCACGCGCTGGTTGCGATCCCGCTGCTGGACGACGTGCGCCAGCTCATGGGCGAGCGAATCCGTCACGATCATCTCCGTGGGCGTGTCAAAGCTCGAGTCGGCCCCGCCCGGAGTGCCATCGCCGCGGTAGCTGTAGCTCGTCCGCACGTGCTCGCCCTGGATACAGGTGCAGACGCGATGGCCCGCGTATTCCAGCACTACCACCGGCGGCGAGACCGGGGTGCCCGTGGCCGTGAGGCTGGTGATCGAGAGCAGGCGGCCCAGGGCATCGCGCGACTCGGCGAAGCGCCGCCCGTCCGGATACGTGATGCTGGTGCGCCCGCGCTGGCTGAAGGTGCGGCTCACGGTGCGGCCGCCCTGCGTTTCGGTGAGCGGGTTCCCAAGCGAGTCCCAGGTCCACGCGATGACCGAGCTGCCCTGCTCGGTGCGCACACAATCACCGAGACCATTGTAAGAAAAGGTGGTCGCCGCCACAGGCAGCACTCCCGCGGGCAACTGGCTGTGGGAGATCGAGGTGAGCTCGCCGCGCAGGTTGTAGTCGCAGGCGATGACCGCGCCATTCTTCCGCCGCACGGAGACCGCCCTGCCAAGCGCATCGTAGATGGTCTGCTCGTGGGTGAGGTCGGGGTGATCCGTCCGAGTCAGGCGGCCCGCCCCGTCCCGGACGAATGAAGTACGATCTCCATAGGAGTTCTCCACCCACAGCGTTTCCCCGCACCTCTCGAGCACGGTGGAGAGGACGTCCGGCTGGCCGTCTCCATCCACGTCCGCACTGGTCCGCGCGCTGTAGGGCCCGGTGGCGGAGCTGCCATCGTAGGCGGTCCGCACGACCAGACCGCCCGGCTCCTTCACAGAGACGCAGCGGCCGAGCGAGTCCCACTCCATCGACGAGGAATTCCCCACCCCATCGGTGACGGACACGCAGCGGCCGAGCGCGTCGTAGGCGAGCGTCATCGTGAAAGTCTTGTCCGGCGGGCCGGCGACGAGGAAGTGGTCCGTATCGCCACAAACCGTCACCCTTCCTTTCTTGTCCCGGGTGTATGCCCTCGTGACCGCACCGTCCGAGACCATGGCAAGCCGTCGCGCGGTGTCATAGGTCATCGTCGCCACGGTGTCTTCTCCGTGGCTGACGGACACCGGGCGTCCGCCGGACGAGCGATGGACCACCGTGGTCTCCATGGCAGGCGCGGCGGAGCTTCCGGGAGTGAAGCGCTCCTCCACGCAGGTGTCATCGGTAGCGAAGACATCGAAGAACAGATCGCCCGTCAGGCTGAGGCGAGTGTGATTGCTGCGGGACGCATTCTGATTGAAGGCACGCGTGTGGTTGCTCCGCGACGCGTTCTGGTTGAAGGCGCGCGTGTGATTGCTCCGCGATGCATTCTGGTTGAAGGCACGGAGCGAAGGGCCGCCCATCCTCGCGGTGGAGCGATAAAGCATCACATTGCCCGCGGAGCCCGGCACGTCCTGCACTTCGCCGCGCACCGTGGTGGTGGTGTAGCCGCTGTTGTCATAGTCCAACTCCGTGACATTTCCCATCGGATCGGTGACCGAAGATAGCCGGTGAAAGCCGTCCCACGTGATGACGGTCTGCGGCTGGGGCACACCGGAGGCCACGGTCGTATGGCGGACCAGCGCGCCAAACGCATCGTAGTCGCAACGCAGGACAACCGGAACGGAAGACCCGGCATCGCCATGGCGGGTCTCGTAAAGAAGGCCTCGCTCGTCATATGAGAAAGCGCAGGAGAGATCGACGCTCTGGCCACGACTGGCCGCTGGTGTGGCGAGACGGACGATCTGCCCGGCGGCATCATAGGTGATGTCCGTCACGGCGAAGTGATCCAGCCCGAGCGTGTCCGGCACCAGCACGCCGGAGGCATCCACCGGGCGCTCCTCCACCGCCACGCGGGAGAGACGTCCGCGGGAATCGTGAACGTAGAAAACGGAGTAGGCGGGATTTTCCGCAACCGGCTTCCCGTCCGCACCGAGGTGGGCGGTATCGACGCGTGCCACGCATCCACCCGCATCCAGCACGGCGGCTGTTACGATAGGCAGTGGTGCAGGCGGACTGGTGGCCGTGACCAGATGGCCCGAAGCATCGTAGCCATACGACCACGTGTCGCCCGCGGGATCGGTGACCGAGGAAATGCGCCCGAGATCGTCACGACCGAAGGCCGTGGTGAGGGCCAAGCCCTCCGGGTCCACGACGACCGAGGAAGCGAAGCCGTCATGGTCATCGTACGTCACCATCTTCGTGAACGATGAGTCCACGTCCATGTCATCGAGGATCGAGTAGGAAGTCACCTGCCCGCGCGCATTGTAGGAGATCGACGCGCCCGAACCGGAGACCGGACCGCTCTCGCTGACCAGGTTTCCGCGGGCATCATGACTGTAGGTGAAGGACTGGCCGTGCGCGGTGATGATGCGCGAGACGAAGGACATGTCGCCAGCGATGCCGGGCGAGAAATCGCTGTCGTCGCCGTAGGCCACGAGAGCGTCCGTGTCGTAGTCATCGATGGCGGCGAAGACGGCATCCGAGCCGAAGTCCGTATCGTCATTCACGGAGAGCGCCGAATACATGCGCCTGCCGGTGGCGAGGCCCGATGCGGAATCGCGAGGGCCGCCCTTCTTCTTCTCCCCGAAGCTCAATCCCTGCGTCTGCCGGGGCGTCGTCACATTCATCGAGAGCCGCGCGCTTAGGAGTTCATCGGTATCGTCGCACTCTCCCGGCAGCACGCCCGGCGCGGTGACCATGCCCGTTTGATCGGGGTCCCCGCCGGGGCTCCGGCCGCATTTCACGCTGATGCCCTTGATCGGATTCCCCGGGCGGGCGGACTCGGAGGCACCGTAGCCCGGCAGGTGATCGCAGGTCACGCTGCGCACCTCGCCGGTGGAGGAAACCAGAGAGACCACGCGTGCATTCCCGCGCTCGCGGACGGGGCTATCCTTGCGGAAATCGCGGTCGTAGATCACCCGCTCGCCGCTGCCATCCGGATTCGTGATGCGGATGCACAGGCTGTCGGCGTTGTAGGCGCAGGTCGTCTCGTAGAAATCGGGATCGGTCGCGCGGAGCTTCGTCGCCGGAGCGGGCAGGCTGGACGAAGTCACCGGCGCGTCCGGCGTGGCGAAGCCGGTGTACTGGCGCACGCGCAGCAGGCGGTGCAACTTGTCGAAGGAACTCACCGCGACGCGGCCGACCTCGTCATTCTCGCACACCTCGTAGCCGCCTCCCGGCAGCGCGGCGATGGTGGTGCGGAATTTCGCGCCCGTGGTGCCGAGGCGGTTCCGGTCGTGCGCCGAGCAGGTGTCGTAGGCGGGATTCGCGGGGTCGGTGACGCCGGAGTATTCATAAGCATCCACCAGCCGGCCCGCGCCGTCCTGCACGGTGAGCAGGTTGCCATTCAGGTTCGGATCCGGCAGTCCGTCCGTGTAGGTGAAGGAAACCGGGCCGACCGATGGCGGCGAGCCGGGGACGAATGGCGCGCTGACCGAGGCGAGGCGGGCGCTGCCGGGGGCGTAGTGATACTCGATCTTCTGATAGCTGACCGAGCCCGTGGCATCCTGCGAGGTGACGGAGACGATGCGCGACGGCGCCGTGCTCCCCCACTCCACCGCGAGGCTGCGGCCGAAGGCATCGCTCACCCGCGAAAGCATGCCCGAGGAATCGTAGGCGCAGGTCAGCGCCACTTCATTCCGGTCGATGATGCTGGAGATCTTCCCCGCGCCCGGCGAACCATCGAGCGGCCGGAAGACCCAGCGCCCGGCATCGGCGAAGGTCAGCGTGAAGACCCCGCTGCGGAAGCGCCCCTCGCGGAACATGCCATCGCAGCGATAGCTGCCGTCGGCCTGGCGATGGAAGACATCCGCACGCCCGCCACCATCGCGCACGATCAGGCGCGGGGCATTCTCACCGGCGGTCACGGGCACCGGCTCGATGGAGACATTGTAGGAAAAATCCCACCCCGAGCCGAGGCCGGAGGAGACCGGGAGCTTCGAGCGATAGGTCGTAATCCACGACAGCGGCGGCCCGGCTGCACACGGGAGATCGAGCGCCACGTGGTGGAAAGAGACTTCACCCGGCATGCCCGTGCGCGAGGGCATCATACGGCCGACATTGGCCCCTGCGCCCTTGGTATTGATCGCGTGGTTGTTGACGACCCTGAGCCCCTTGTCGCCCGTGTACAGGGGATTGTCGCCATGGTTGCCGCTGCCTCCATACAACGGATTTTCGCCTGTCGAAACCGCCGCCATGTCGGAGTGAGCCTTCCACGAATCGTAGCCCTTCTTGCTGAACCAAGCCGCAGCGGCGGGATACCTCGCGAGGACATTCGTCTGGCCCATGCGCGCGGTGGTCGCGATGGGATTTCGCTTCACCACGACGCCCACACCGGGGATGGGATTTGACGCGGCCAGCGGACCACCCGGCGGCAGCGACGGAGGCGAATCCGTCGCACGCCCCGTGGCGGTGATCGTGATGGGGACATTCAGCGAAACGAGATCCGTGCCCGAGGGACTACGGACCGCCGAGGAAAGGATGCTCGCGCCGGGAATCGCGCCGCCCAGCATCACCGGAGCGCGCCACATACCCCCGCCCATCGCGGTGAGCGGAAACTCCTGCGGCACGCCATCGACGAGGATCACCAGCATGCTCCCGTCCGGAATGCGCTGGCCATGGATGAAGAGATCTCCACCGCCGGGAGGCAGCACCGGCTCCGGTATCGAGAAGACCTCCGCCTGAGGCTGGACGATGCGATAAAAGGCGCGCGTGGTGATCGCCTCCGTGTCGCGCCACTCGCCCGCCGGGCCCGTCGCCTCCACCATGGCGACCTGTTTCCATCCACCGCCGGCGGGTGCGCCCAGGTCGGTGGAGCGCTCGATGCGATAGCGGATCCCGGCCTCGGACTCCCAGGTCAGGCGGACCTGCTTACCCGGCAAACCCGCGGCAAACCCCACCAACGGCGGCGGCACCGGTTCGTCCGAGAACAGCGGACACGACAAGGCAAGCGACAGCAGTGCCGCAGGGAGGCGGGTTTTCATGGGTGGGAAGGGTTGCGCCCGGGAAACCACCACGACTCCCCGGTATTCAATGTTTTCTAGAGATTTCCCCCGTCCCGGTCAACGAGCTTCGACAATTCATGACGGCCATTCCCGCCGGTCCCCCTACCGTTCCTGCGACTATCCGACTCGCCTCCATCGTCCGGTATTGTTAACTAAAAATCCCCTATCTCCGGCACCACATCCCGGTAATCCGGGGCTTCCCACGGGGTGAAGATATGAAGCATGATATTGCCTCGGGAGAAATCATACGTATCCTCGTCGGGCGATGGAGCCACCTCCCGGGCATCCATCGTGGTCGCTCCAGCGATCCCTTTTACCACCTCCGGTCACTTGGCCTTGCCCGCCGCCGACCGCCCGATCCTCGCCAGATCCGCATCCCTCTCATGAACGCCATTCGTCGTTTCGCGCCCGGACTCACGATCGTCGCCCTGTTGCTCGGTGCAGCGCACCTGACGAATTCGTGGCATTCACCTTCATCGGAAAGCACTCCCGACCGACAGGCATCGCCAACGGAAAGGGATCGCGAGATCCCATCGAATGGGCCGGAAACCATCACGACCGGGCAGCCATCCTTTCCCGGATGGACGCTTGGGAAGCAACAGGCATCGCGCTTGATCCCGGTCCTACCGCCGATCTCACCCGGAGGAATTCCGCAGGAGCTTTCCAGCAATCCGAATCCCTACTCCCCCGGTTCCGGGCACTCCCCTTTTCTGCCGCCTCCGCATCTGTCCATCATCCCCCATCCGCTGCACGCTCCGGGAGGCGGAGCATACGCTCCAGTCCGCACACTCGGTGCGAACGGAATGGCCACCCAGTCGGAGATCAACGCACTCATCGCCGGGCTGGACGGCGCGCTGGCAGCCATCGAGGCGGACCTGATCGAGCAGGTCTTCGGCGACTCGCTGCCGCTGCTCGGCGACGGGCTCTCGGAAGCGGCAGCGCAGGGCATCCCGGCCGCCCATCATCTGCTCGGCGTGAGAGACGCGATCAAGGGCGGGCTATCGACCCTGCAGGGCTCCGCCAACTATACCAGAGCCCAGGTCGAGCAGGCAGTCGCGAACGCTCTCTCCGCCGCCTCGATCACGGCTGGCGCGGTCACGATGGACGCCTCTGACTCGGCCGATCTCAAGCTTTCCATCAATACGACGCGCGCCTTCCCCGCCTTCGCGCTGCCGCTTGATGGCGGGCTCGGGATGCCGGGGCTGGGCCTACAGACGCAGGGCTCTGCCAATACCGCGCTGAACTATTCCTTCGCGCTTTCCATCGGTGTCGATGCCGGCGGATTCTACCTGAATACCGCGAACCACGCCTCCTCGCTCTCGGTGGGCATCACCACCACCATCCCCGGCTTCAGCGCGTCGGCGAAGCTCTCGCGCATCCACTTCCAGATCGCCGATGAATCCGGCACGGACGGCGACAGCGTACCGCCCACCACATTCGGCGGCACCTTCCTGGTCGATCTGCTGGACCCGAGCGGCGCGGACAACCGGCTGCGCCCGGGCGAACTCGGCGGCGACCTGCTCGACGCCACTCTCTCGGGGAATGCCGCGATCAATCTCAACTTCACCAGCGATCTCAGCTCGGGTGCCCTGCCGAAGATCATCGCGGATCTGAACTACTCGTGGAGCTTCAGCGCATCGAACGTGGTCGCCGGGGACATGAATGCGGGCTTCGGCTCGCGGCCCGTCGCCGCCTTCCGCAACGTGAAGCTCGACCTCGGTTCGTTCTTCTCCGACTTCGCCCAACCCATACTGGCGGAGGTGCGTTCGGTCACCGAGCCGCTCCAGCCCATCGTCGAGGCGATGCAGGAGCCCATCCCGCTGCTCACCGAGCTGAACTCGATGAACCAGCACGTGCCGAAGTCTCTGCTGGAAATGGCGGTCGCCAGCGGTGCCATCACGCAGGACCAGGCGGACGACTTCGACATCCTCGCGAAGATCATCGACATCGCGAACTCCATCGAGCCCGGCGCCGGATCGAACGTGCTGATCGACCTCGGTGACTTCGACCTCGGCACGGTGGATCCGCGGTTGCCGGACTTCGATCTCGCGGGCATCACGCCGAACAAGATCCGCAATGCAACGCTCGCTGTCCTCCAGGACCCCGCGGTGCAGAGCTTCGTCAACAAGACCGGCATCTTCCCGAAGGAGATCCTGGCCGATGGTTCCCTGAGCAAGGGCCTGCGCTTCCCGATCCTGGAGGAGCCCGAGACCGCCTTCGGCCTGCTGCTCGGCAAGAACGTCGATCTCTTCACGATGGACAATGCGACGCAGCAACTCCCGCTCTACGACATCGATGAATTCATCCGCCTTGCCGGGCCGCTGGGCTTCCGCTTCCGCGGCACGGGCAATATCCGGCTCGATATCGATTTCGGCTTCGACACGAAGGGGCTCTTCGATCTCGCGGAGAGTGGCGATCCCCTAGATGTCTTCAATGGCTTCTACATCCTCGTCCCTGTCGACCAGAATGGAGCACCTATCTCAATGGCGGAACTCAACGCTGACATGCGAGCCAGCGTGGCGGCAAATGTCCTGCTGGCGGAAGCAGGTGCGGGCGGCTCGCTTTTCGCCAATGCAAAGGCGACACTGACCGATACGGATGAAAACGGAAAAGTTCATCTCGATGAGTTCATCGCGAACTTCGACCAATCGCCACTCTGCGTGCTGCAGGCCAGCGGCAGCCTCCACTACGGATTGCAGGCTTATGTCACCGTCGGCGTGGGCCCTTTCTCCTACACCTACGACTATGATTTCCCGGTCGGCAGGATCTTCGACTTCTCTCACGCCTGTGATGACACCCCCGAGCCCGTGCTCGCCCACATCGCCGCCGGGAATGCCGTTCTGCACATCGGTCCGGACGCCCCGCTCCGCGTCTCCGGCTACATCGAGGACGGGCCGGAGACCTTCGAGATCACCCGGCGATCGGGCATGGCGGGCAACGAGCAGATCGGCATCACCTTCTCGGGCAACGGCGGCACCGCCGGCGGTCCCTCGGCCCCGCCCTACGGGGCGGTGACTAGCACCATCCACGGCTCCGGCGGCGAGGGGAACGACACCATCCGGCTCGCACCGGACGTGCTTTCGCCCGCTCATCTGGAAGGGAATGCCGGGATCGACCGGCTCTTCGGAGGAGCGGGCCAAGACACGCTCTCCGGCGGCGACGGCCGCGACTTCCTGCACGGCAATGGTGGCAATGACTCGCTCCTCGGTGGCGAGGGACCGGACGTGCTCCAAGGAGGACCCGGTGCCGACATTCACGACGGAGGCCCCGGCATCGACATGGTCTCCTTCGCCGACTCCACCGCCGCTGTGACGGTCAATCTGACAAGCGGGCAACACACGGGAGATGCGGCGGGAGACACCTATCTCTCCATCGAGCAATTCGAGGGCTCGCCCTTCGCCGACACGCTTACCGGCGATGCGGGATCGAACCAATTTTTCGGCTACGGAGGTGACGACATCCTGCAAGGCGGCGACGGCGATGACGCACTGGAGGGCGGTCCCGGAGCGGACCAATTGCTGGGCGGAAACGGCCGTGACTTCACCAGCTACTTCCACTCCCCGCAGGGCGTGACCGTGAACCTCGCCACCGGCGCGGCCACGTGCGGCGATGCGCAGGGAGACTTCCTCAGCTCGATCGAGGATCTCGTCGGCTCGGAATTCAATGACACGCTCACGGGCAACGCGGGAGACAACTCGATGGCAGGGCTTGGCGGGAACGACATCATCGACGCGGGCAATGGCACGAACCTCGTCCAAGGTGGCGAGGGTAAGGACACCATCACCGCCGGCAGCGGGAATGACACCCTCTACGGCGAGGGGCCGGACACGCCGGCATTCGAGGGCCTTCAGGATCAATACAATTTCGACTGGAGTGCCTATCTCCCGAACCAGGCCGACACCATCCATGGCGGCGATGGCGACAATTTCATCGATGGCGGCATCGGCGACGACCACATTACCAGCGGAGCCGGGAATGACCGGGTGCTTGGCGGCCCGGGTGCCGACACCATCCAGACCGGTGACGGGAATGACAATGTAGAGGGAGGAACGGGACGCGATATCATCGATCTGGGTCCGGGTGACGACTACGTCATCGTCCATCTGGATATCCCGGGATCCCCGCCCTACCCTGAGGTCCCGTATCCCCGCTTCGAAGGTGGCAGGATGGTCGGCACCGGAGGAGACACGCTCCAAGGAGGCCCCGGCATCGACACCGTGGATCTGAGCAGGATGATGACGCGGGGATACTTCAGCTACTACGGCTACGATACCTTCGGCGTCATCGTGAACCTCTCGACCGGAGCCACGAACAACGGAGCGAGCGAGACTGTCATCCTCGGCTTCGAAAACGTGATCGGCACCGATGCCGCGGACAACCTCACCGGCACCGAGGGGCCGAATGTCTTCCAGCCGCTCCGGGGTGGCGGGCGCATCAGCGAGTCCTTCTCCGGCCCGGACTACATCGACGGGCTCGGCGGCATCGACACGCTGAAGATCGACTTTTCCCGGGCTGACCTGCCGGCCGCACCGCGCATCACCACCAGCAGCACCACGATGATAAGGCCGGGCTTCGACAGCTACATGTTCGCCAGCATCGAACGCCTGGAGATCATCGGCGCGAGCAAGGACGACCAGATCCATGGCCCGGTGCAGGGGCACGACGACATCCTCATCGGCATGGCCGGGAATGACTTCCTCGCAGGCCGCGGCGGCTCGGACCGGCTCGAGGGCGGCGAGGGGGATGATGTCCTGACTGGCTGCGGGACGATCGACCTCTCGTCGGAGTTCCCCGCGGACGGTCACGACATTCTGTTAGGTGGGCCGGGGAATGACCTCCTCGATGAACTCGCAATGCATCATGGGAATTACCGGGGTCTGGCTGCCGGTGCCGTCTTCGAAATGGATGGCGGACCGGGCTTCGACCAGTTCGCCATCGACCTTTCCAACCAGACCGTGCCCGTCGTCTGGAGCGACGCCACGCCCACGAACCTGGAATTCCCCAATGGCACCCATGTCCGCAATTGCGAACAGGTGCTTCGGATCTTCACCGGCTCCGGCAACGATGACATCACCGCGGGTACCCGCACGAACAACTGGATCGTCACCGGAGACGGCGACGACATCGTCCGCCCGGGCTTCGGCACCGACCGGGTCTTCGGCGGCAACGGGATCGACACGCTGGTGGTGGATTTTTCGATGGAAGACCTCCCCGCCTACAGCGGCGTCTACATGACCGACACGGTCTACCGCCGCGACAATGGCTCCGCGGGACTCGACTACATCGAGTCTTATGAATTCGAGCGATTCCACATCACCGGAGCGAGCAAGAACGACCAGATCACCGGCCGCGCGGGCAATGACATCCTCAAGGGCAAAGGAGGCAACGACTCGCTGAACTCCCGGGAAGGTGCCGACCATCTCGTCGGCTGCGAGACCACCGGGGCCCGGGGCGCGGCGGAGATCGACCAACTCACCGGCGGCAGCGGCGCGGACACCTTCGTGCTCGGGGATGCGACAGGCCGCTTCTACGATGACAATGTGCCCGGCACTCCCGGCCACGGGGGCTACGCGAGGATCACCGACTTCGAACCGGCATCCGGCGACAAACTGGTCCTCCACGGCTCGGGATACCTGCTCGGAGCCTCTCCCGTCGCCGGGGTCAGCGGCACCGCCCTCTTCCATGACTCCGATGGCAACGGCATCCTTGATCCCGGCGCCGACGAGCTCATCGCCACCCTGGGCACCGCCACCATCACCCCGGCCAATACACTCGGCACCGCCACCTCTCCCACCGCACCGGATCTCGCCGCCGCCGGCCTCGAGAACTTCCGGACCACCGCGCAACCCGGCGGGACCTTCGCGATATCCTTCAGCTCCTTTGAGACGCTACCCGCAAATCTCGTCTTGGAAGTGGAAGCCAGCCACGACCTCGGAGCGTCCGACCCTTGGCGCGTCATCGCGACGAAGCTCCCCGGCTCCGCATGGGCCGGCCCCGTCACGACCTGCGCCCCATCCGGCGGGAAAGTCGCCGCCACCGTGACACCCCCGCCCCTACCGGCCGGACAAACCAAACTCTTCGTCCGACTGAGAGTCAGGGACCCGTGAATCCTGACCGCACCGATCCCAACCCGGAAAAACATCCCTCACTCTCCAGACGAGCCGCGGGATCACCATCGAAAATCGCGTCGGAAGCTTCCCTAAAATTCGCTTGCAGGAGACCGCGAAATTGTGAAGAAAGCCGCCCCGCTTTCCCGAAAGCGGGCTTGGTTTCACCGAGAGATCGGGGTGTGGCGCAGTCTGGTAGCGCGCTTCGTTCGGGACGAAGAGGCCGTGGGTTCGAATCCCGCCACCCCGACCACTGCCAATCAAGGCATTATACCTGATCTGCGTTCAGTTCGAAAACGAGATTTCCCCACCCTCGGGTGACTGAAAGTGACCGAGGATGACCCTTTAGCGAGATGCGAGGGGGGCAAGTCGGGTGGGCCACTCGGGCAGTTGTTCGGCACAGCGTACACTAACACTGAAACCGATCGATTCCAACCTGCGCAGCCGCCGAGAAGGCAATGCTCCAAACTTTCGAACAGTGTTGAAAACCCGAATCAACGGTCAATTCGCGCTTCCTTTTCCAACTGGTCCTTGGGGTCTTCCTCGGGCTTCCGGACTGAAGACTTCGCCTCGTCTCGCCACTCTTGCATTTGCGAATCCGTCGGTAGCTCTCCCCTTTCCAAGGACTGAAGAAATTGCTCAAATGGCATCGAAGATTTCTGGTGATCGAGCAAAGCCTCTGCTTTGGCCAATTCGACAGCCCGCCGGGCGCTTAGAAGCCGTCTGAAAATTAACTGAAGTTGAGCAATTGGGCTGTACAGAGCCGCACGACCATTGGAGAATCCTCCGAT